>JALWZJ010000172.1 GCA_027002625.1 Campylobacterales bacterium | reverse complement strand
AAAGAGGGTGCCAGCTGGTCAAGGAGGTGTGTGAGGAGTACTCCTCGCCCGAGAAGCCCAGGTTTTGTGCTTGTAGTCTGGGGCCTGGGACGAAGCTGCCAAGCCTGAACCACATCGACTACGACGAAATGTACGAGGGGTATGCCCAGTGCGCCAAAGGGGCCAAAGATGGGGGAGCCGATATCTTTTTATTGGAGACCTGCCAAGATCCATTGCAGATCAAAGCGGCGATCCACGCATGCCAAGACGTGGCACCCCAGATCCCTATCATGGTGAGTGTGACCATCGAGCAGACCGGCACCATGCTCATCGGCACGGATGCCGCCACCATCGCCACTATTTTGGAGCCTTTCGACATCCTGTCCCTTGGCTTCAACTGCGGCACCGGACCCGATATGATCGAGCGTCATCTCCAGACTCTCAGCCAGGTGTGGGATAGGCCCATCAGCGTACATGCCAATGCGGGACTACCACAAAATAGAGGGGGCTACACCTACTATCCCATGGGGCCCAAGGAGTTTACCGAGCTGGAGGCCAAACTGACCAGCTATCCTGGTGTGGCGATGATAGGAGGCTGCTGCGGCACTACGCCCCAGCACATCAAAGCCCTAAGCGACGCTGTGCAGGGCAAGAAGCCTCTCCCACCACAAGGAAGCCAGCCCAGATCACTGGCCAGTCTCTTCGAGACCAAAGCCTTGCACCAAGAGCCGCCACCATTTTTGATGGGAGAGCGCTCCAATGCTACAGGAAGTAAGGCCTTTCGAGAGCTTCTGCTCAAAAGCGACTATGAAGGGACCCTCAGCGTGGCTCAGCAGCAGGTGCGAAGCGGAGCTCATGGGCTGGATGTGAGTGTGGGCTTTGCTGGGCGGGACGAGACGAAGGATATGAAAGAGGTGATCAAACTCTACAACGAAAAGATCTCCATCCCCCTCATGCCAGACTCCACCCAGGTACCGGCACTGGAGGTGGCTCTTAAATCTATCGGAGGGCGCCCCATCATCAACTCCGCCAATCTCGAAGATGGGATAGAGAAGTTCGATGCGATCTGCTCTTTGGCCAAACGCTACGGAGCTGCGCTGGTGCTGCTCACCATAGACGAGGAGGGAATGGCCAAGACCAAAGAGAAAAAGCTGGCCGTAGCTGAGCGGATGTACGAGCGAGCTGTGAACCTGCATGGGCTAAATCCTGGTGATCTGGTCTTTGATCTGCTCACCTTTACCGTAGGAAGCGGCGAGGAGGAGTACCAAGATGCCGCGATCCAGACCATCGAGGCTATCAGGGAGCTAAGATCCAGACATCCGGAGGTGGGAGCGGTATTAGGAGTCTCCAATATCTCCTTTGGCCTCGACAAGCACGCCAGAGAGTATCTCAATAGCGTCTTTTTGCACCACTGTGTCCAGGCCGGTCTCACGATGGCCATCGTCAACGTCAAAAACCTCATCCCCTACCATAAGATCAGCGAAGAGGATCGAGAGGTTTGCGAGGATCTGCTCTTCAATCGTCGAGAAAAAGGCGATCCGCTCTTTCGCTTCATCGAGCACTTCAGCAAAGCCGAAAAAAAAGAGGCGAGCAGTGATGACGAACTCTCGAAGCTACCTCTGGAGCAACAGATCCACAAGCTTTTGGTGGATGGGGATAAAGAGCGGATGATGCCGTTACTACAAAAGGCCAAAGACCAGATCGATCCAGAAAAGATCATCAACGAAATCCTCATAAATGCTATGAAAGAGGTGGGGGAGCTTTTTGGTAGTGGGCAGATGCAGCTGCCTTTTGTTTTGCAAAGTGCGGAGGTGATGAAAGCGGCGGTAGACTATCTCAATCAGTTCTTGCCAAAAAAAGAGAAATCCTCCCAAACTACGCTGATCCTGGGCACCGTCAAAGGGGATGTGCACGATGTGGGTAAGAACCTGGTGGATATTTTGCTTACCAACAACGGCTTTAGAGTGGTCAACCTGGGTATCAAAGTGGAGCTGAGCCAGTTCATCGAGGCCTACAAGGAGCACAAGGCCCACGCTATCGGGATGAGTGGCCTGCTGGTCAAATCGACACAGGTGATGCTCGAAAACCTCAAAGAGCTCAAGGCCCAAGGGATCGATGCCCCAGTACTCTTGGGAGGTGCGGCGCTGACTAAAAAGTTTGTGGATGAGTTTTGTAGGCCAGAGTACGATGGGCCGATCTTTTACTGCCGTGATGCCTTCGATGGGATCGTGGCGATGAGCAGGATCGAAGAGGGCAACTTCGATACAAAGCTTGGGAGTGACAGCGATGAAGAGATCGAAGTGGAGGTCAAGCCACAAGAGGAGGTCAATATCGATCCAAAGGATGTGATCTTGCCACCTCCCGCTCCCGTACCCACGCCTCCATTTTGGGGAAGAAGGGAGCTATCCATCGATCCAGATATCGCCTATGAGTGGATCAACAAGCGGCTACTTTTCAAGCAGCGATGGGGATATAAGTCCAAAGGGATGAGCAAGGAGGAGTACCAAAGGCAACTGGAAGAAAAAGTGATCCCGGCTTTCGAGCGTTTGCGAAGAGAGCTAAAGGATATTTTCGAGCCCACACTGCTCTATGGCTACTGGCCGGTGCGCAGAGTCGACAACGAGCTCTATGTCTTCGGTACCGAATTTGGCTGGCAAAAGGACGAGGACGCCAATCGAGAGCCCATCGAAAACATCATAGGCGACGCTATCGAGATCTTTACGTTCCCAAGACAGCGCAAGAAGCCTCATCGTTGCATCGCCGACTACTTCCATGACGATCGCATGGATGTGTGCGCCTTTACCTGTGTGAGCGCTGGAAGCAAGTTTAGTGAATATGAGGGTGAGCTCTTCAAAGCTGGCAAATACCACGAGTACCATCTTGTGCATGGTCTCAGCGTAGAGCTGGCCGAGGCACTGGCCGAAGTGGTGCATAAGCAGATACGCATAGAGCTTGGGATCTTAAGAGGTGAAAAGCCGGATTTAAGAGATGTGAAAATGACAGGCTACCAAGGCGCGCGTTACTCCCCCGGCTACCCAGCATGTCCCGATCTGGAGCTCAACCGCCATATCTTCAATCTTTTGCGTCCGGAAGAGTTTGGCATAGAGCTTAGCGAAACGTTCCAGATCCATCCCGAGCAATCCACCTGCGCCATTGTAGTGCATCACCCAGAGGCGAAGTATTTTAATGTATAGGAGGTTTTTGCCTCTTTAGGTTTCAATAAAAATATTCGATAGATTTCTGTTAGGACATAATAGATTATAAA
>JALWZJ010000171.1 GCA_027002625.1 Campylobacterales bacterium | reverse complement strand
ATCGATATGGAGGAGCTTCGAGCACTGCCGCGCAGCTGTTTTGTTTAAAGTTTCATTAAGAAAATCGTTAATAGTTTCAAATAGGAGTAAATTTATCCTAATTGGCTATAATTTTCTTAGCAGTACCAATAGGTGCTCGAAACATAGAAAAAAGGAGGTTGCAATGGCAACTGTAAAACTCAAAGGAAATGAAGTAAAACTCGAAGGCAACGAAGTAAACGTAGGAGATAAAGCTCCTGAGGCGACTGTAGTCACTACCGACTTGGCAGAGAAAAAGGTAGGTGGTGCTCAAGGAAACGTCCAGATGATCGTCGTCGTACCTTCACTCGACACTCCTGTATGTGCTACTGAGACCAGAAAATTCAACGAAGAAGCTGCAAACATCGAAGGCGTAGATGTAACTGTCGTCTCTATGGACCTTCCATTTGCAAGCAAACGATTTTGCTCTACCGAAGGTGTAGAGAATCTTACAGTGGCAAGCGATTATAGAAACAGAGATTTTGGTGAGAAGTATGGTGTGGTGATCGCTGAAGGACCTCTCAAAGGAATCCTCGCTCGAGCGATCTTCGTCATCGACGAAAATGGAAACGTTGTGTATAAGCAACTCGTACCAGAAATCACTGAAGAGCCAAACTACGAAGAGGCGCTTGAAGCCGCTAAAAAAGCTGCCAAGGCGTAACTCTTTGGGGCTTTGCCCCACTGCTCTATAGGGGGAGGGGACTCCCTATAGAATGATAATCTCTTCTTGCAACTCAATTCCATATCTATTCAAAACTCTCTCTTTTGCTTCCTTGATCAAAGCCATCGCCTCTTCATATCTGCCACCACCAAGATTGACCAAAAAATTGGCATGCACAGGGCTAAAGGCCATATTGCCGACTCTTTTGCCCTTGAGACCTACCGCCTCGATCAGTCTGCCCGCATACTCTCCCGTGGGATTTTTAAACACACTGCCGGCACTTGGCTCTTTGGGTTGGTTGGAGCGAAGAGATAGAAGTTGCCGGCGCAGTTTTTCATTGTATCCTCTTTGGAGCGTAAAGCCTGCTTCATAGACGATGGAGTCGATACCGCTTTTGCGATACGCCAGCCCCAAATCTTTGGCCAAAATCTTGCCTTTGTAGGTGCGCACCCAGCACAGTACATTCTTGATTTCATACTCCTTGACTCCCGCGTTCATCCGTACAGCTCCTCCAATAGTGCCCGGCAGTTTGGCCAAAAACTCGAACCCGGCGATATCGTGCCGCTTGCAAAAGCTGATTACCTTGCCGGTGGGTGTGGCGGCTCCGATGATGAGCTCCCCCTCTTGGATACGGATATAATCGAAATTTTTGCCAAGGATCGCAAGGGGTGGTGGAGTGGGGGAGAGCAAAAGATTGTTGGCGCCCCCTACCAAAAAGAGCTCTTCATATCTTGGATCGATTCCTTCGATCACCTCCACGTCGCATATGGGGCCTATCTTGATGGAGCTATAGCGAGAAAAATCTATACGCCTCTTCACTGGCCAAACCGAATCTTTTTGTATTCTTGAGGGATCAGGTAGTCTTGAGCCTTGATAGGGCAATCATAAAAGCCATGTTTGTAACCGATCCAAAAGAGTCTATCGAGGGCTTTGTAGTGGATGGGCTGCATCTGGATCGACTCCTCGTTGGCATACATCTGGAGATATTTTTGAAGTTTTTCTTCATCGATGCGCACCAAGCCTCTCTCCAGAAGCATTTTGCTCAAAAGTTCTTTATGGTCGTTGGCTACCTGCACCGCTTTGGTGAGCATCTTTTCGCACTCTATCGCTTTGAGCAGCGGGATTGAGCGCCTTAGAGCCATACCCCCCAAGGGCAAAGGGAGCTCCTCACCCGCCAGTTCCATCCAGATATCCCACAGCTCTCGCTCCACCTCCAAGCTCTCATCAAACTCCAGTATCGACTCGTGGATCAGTACCCCGGCATCCACCACTCCCTCCACCACTGCCTTTTCTATCTCCAAAAAGTTCATATAGACAGGCCTGGCTTTTGGATAGGCGATACGAAAGAGCAGAGCGTTTGTCGTGTAGCGTCCACTGAGGGCCACTTTGAAATTGGGTTTGAGACGTTTGCCCTTTTTTTTGATGAGCTTGGGGCCATACCCTTGGCCAAAACTGGCGGCTGTGCGAAGCAGGGCATACTCGTCGCGAATATATGGATACAGAGCGAAGCTGATGGCACTGATGTCGTACCAGCCCTGCAGTGTCTTTTCATTGAGGGTCTCGATATCTTGCGCTTCGCTTTGGAAGCGGATAGTTTTGGAGCTGATCCAGCCAAATGTGATGGCGTAGAACATGAAGATATCGTCCGCATCCGGGGAGTGGGCGACGCTGTAGATGGACATTTATCTCCTTTGGATAAAATTATGTGACAATTATAGCGAAGCTGACAAGACCTTTAACTTCATTTAAAAAAAGGATAAAATATCATAAAAACAGTCAAAGAGGTTGATAATGGATACAAATAAACAAAAAGCGCTGGATCTGGCTATCAAGCAGATCGACAAAGCCTTCGGAAAGGGGGCTTTGGTCAAGCTCGGAGAGCGACAGATCGAGCCGATCGAGTCGATCTCCACGGGCTCACTGGGGCTCGATATGGCTCTGGGCATCGGAGGTGTACCCAAAGGTCGTATCGTGGAGATCTATGGACCGGAGAGTTCTGGGAAGACTACGTTGGCGCTTCAGATCATCGCAGAAGCGCAAAAAAAGGGTGGCGTGGCGGCATTTATCGACGCCGAGCACGCTTTGGATGTGATGTATGCCAAAAATTTGGGTGTAGATGTGGACAATCTGCTGGTTAGTCAGCCTGACTTTGGAGAGCAAGCGCTCGATATCGTAGAGACGATAGCCAGAAGCGGGGCGGTGGATGTGATCGTCATCGACTCGGTAGCGGCCCTGACTCCAAAAGCGGAGATCGAAGGTGAGATGGGTGATGCCCATGTGGGTCTGCAAGCCAGACTTATGAGCCAGGCTCTCAGGAAGCTCACCGGCGTTGTGCACAAGATGGATACCACCGTCATCTTCATCAATCAGATCAGAATGAAGATAGGGAATATGGGCTATGGCTCTCCAGAGACCACAACCGGTGGTAACGCACTGAAATTTTACGCTTCGGTACGGATCGATGTGCGCCGCATCGCTACACTCAAGCAAGGAGAGAGCCAGATCGGCAACAGAGTACGGGCCAAAGTGGTCAAAAACAAAGTGGCGCCTCCATTTAGGCAAGCTGAATT
>JALWZJ010000170.1 GCA_027002625.1 Campylobacterales bacterium | reverse complement strand
ACTCAAAGAACAATATCCAAATATAGGCAAAGCGAAACTCTACCACCTACTAAAGCCTTTTTGCGATAAAAAAGCTTTACATGTTCCATCCGAGTCCACAATAGGAAGAATCATCGCAAAAGATCCAAATAAAATGAGACTAATTCCTAACAGAGTAGATACAAAAGGAAGAGTGAACCTAAGAAAAAGAGATTCACATAAAAAATTCATATAATAAAAGAAAGCCAAAAAACCTAAGAACACAACCCTTTGGATTATGGGCGGTAGATACCATTCAACGAGTATCCAACAGTATAAGAAGATATATCCTCACAATGATTGACCCAATAAGTAGAGTAGCCTTTGCTGTAGCAATCCCATCCAAACATGCTACACATACAGCCAATTGGCTTATCGATTACAATACTATAATCCCTCACTCTTCCTTAAATTATAATTCTCCTGTAAAATACCTCCTTGAAAATCATTTTGAGTGCCATATGTATTGGACTTATACAAGCTCTTGACAAAGCGAAATATTTTGCTTATAATTCTACTCACAAATCAAGGGCAACCCCCAAGATTCCGGATTAGCTCAGTGGTAGAGCAACCGGCTGTTAACCGGTTGGTCGCAGGTTCGAATCCTGCATCCGGAGCCACTTCTTCACGAAACTCTATTCTCCACAATATCGTACAGGTTCCAAATCCTTCAGCTCTTCGTCACTAAAGAGTCTCGTAACCGCGATAAAACGCAATCCCAACGGTATTTCCAATGAGAAGCTCGATCCTCTCCCTTCCGTCACATCAATCGTGGTATGGGTATATTTGCTATATTCGAAAAGATCTTGAGACATATAAAATTCGCATCCATGCACTACACCCACCAATATATCCACATCTCCTACCATAAACTCATCCTTGGCAAAACACATAGGTGCCGAACCGTCACAACACCCTCCGCTCATATGAAAGACCAGCTCCCCATGGAGCTGGCGAAGTTGGTCTATCACCTTTTTGGCCTTGTCTGTGGCCTCCACTCTTGGATAGGCCATCAAAAAAATCCTAAAGGATTTTTGTCGTAGGAGGTGAGGATATTTTTGGTGTGGCGATAGAGATTGAGCATCATCATATGGGTCTCTCTCCCGATGCCTGATTTTTTGTATCCACCGAAAGAGGCGTGGGCTGGATAGTTGTGGTAGCAGTTGACCCATACTCTCCCCGCTTCTATACCTCTGGCCATCTTGTGGACTTGATGGACATCTCTTGACCAGACCCCAGCTCCCAGTCCATAGATCGTATCGTTGGCGATCTCGAGGGCCTCATCCTCGTCTTTGAATGTAGTCACACTCAGCACCGGTCCAAAGATCTCCTCTTGGAATATTCTCATCTTGTTATGACCCTTGAAGACGGTAGGCTGGATATAGTACCCTTGAGGACACTCGGCATTTTGGTAAGGAGCACCTCCACATAAAAGCTCGGCTCCCTCCTCTTGCCCGATATTGATATAATTGAGGATCTTTTCATATTGATCTTTGGAGGCTTGTGCACCCATCATCGTCTCGGTATCCAAAGGATTGCCCATCTTGATCGATTCGATACGCTTCAAAGCTCTCTCCATAAACTCCTCGTAGATACTCTCTTGGATCAATGCTCGTGAGGGGCATGTACAAACCTCCCCTTGATTGAAAGCAAAAAGCACCAACCCTTCTACCGCCTTGTCCAAAAAGCTATCCTCATGCTCCATCACACTCTCGAAAAAGATATTTGGTGATTTTCCCCCAAGCTCCAGAGTGACCGGGATGATATTTTGGGAGGCGTACTGCATGATGAGTCGCCCTGTAGTGGTCTCACCGGTGAAACCTATCTTCTTGATCCGAGGATGGGTAGCCAACGGTTTGCCTGCCTCTGGACCGAAGCCGTTGACGATATTGAGCACACCCGGCGGCAGGAGATCTTCGATCAACTCCATCCAGACCATCACGGAAACTGGTGTCTGCTCTGCTGGCTTAAGTACCACGCAGTTGCCCGCAGCCAATGCCGGTGCCACCTTCCATGCAGCCATCAGCAGAGGAAAATTCCATGGAATGATCTGACCTACCACTCCAAGCGGCTCATGGATCTCTTGAGAGATCGTAAGCTCGTCCAGATCGCTCACACTTCCAGATTCCGCCCTGATCACCGATGCGAAATAGCGAAAGTGGTCGATAGCCAAAGGGATATCGGCATTGAGTGTCTCACGAATAGGCTTACCGTTGTCCCAAGACTCCACGACGGCTAAAGTCTCCAGATTCTCTTCCATTCTATCGGCGATTTTGTTGAGAATGAGACTTCTTTGCGAAGGAGAGATTTTTTTCCACTCATCGAAGGCCTCCCAGGCAGCCTCGACCGCCAAGTCCACATCTTTTTTGTTCGATTGGGCCACCATCGCAAGGGGTTGGCCATCCACTGGAGATATATCTTCGAAATAGTTTCCATCCACCGGTGGGACCCATCGGCCGCCTATATAGTTGTCGTATCGATTCTTGAACTGGGGTCGGGCATAAACCATGGTAACTCCTTTTAAATTTGAGTAGAGTACCATCATAGCATAGGATTTTTAATATAAGATTAAGAAATAGGAGGATAGAGGAAGTGTGGTGCGGACGAGAGGACTCGAACCTCCACGGGATCACTCCCACCAGAACCTGAATCTGGCGCGTCTACCAGTTCCGCCACGTCCGCTTTTGTAGTGATGAGATTATACCATAAAAATTTTTGAAATCGAGGAAAATTTAGTACACTATACTATCATGAATCAAGGAGGAAGAATGCAACTTAGCCCCGAAGGAGTACTCACTCAGCTTGGCTACCATCCCGAAACCACTCTTGTAGAACAGTTCCAAAGAGCCGCGCAAAATACCCCAGGATTCGAAAAGATCTCCAAACATCTGGTAGCCCTCAACGACCATCTCAAAAATTACCATGGCTTCGTGGCACTTTCCAATTCCCAGCCCCGCTTCAAAATCAAAATCGAATCACAAGATCCGAACACGATCGAAGTGGCCACCCAAGAGATCTACAAGTGGGCCGACAAGTACAACGTACGACTCCAAAAGGTCCAAAACGCCCACACCTACTATATCGTAGCTGTCGCCTAATCCCTCGCATCGGCCAGCACCAAAGCGGCTATAGGCGAAGCACCCTTTGCTTTGGTGGCATAATAGGCCTCTTTGAGGGTGAGACCCGTGGTGACGATATCGTCGACGAGCACGATATCCGCCTTGGGACCTGTATAGCATAATCCCCTTGGATGGGCGAGTCTATACTCTAAAGATCTGCCGGCATAGCTGACCTCGTTGCTGGCCCAGAGGCTGTTGTAGCGTGGGGTGAGCTTAGGGCTGTACAAAGCTTTGGCCAAGATAGCGGTGTGGGAGTAGCCATCCTTTTTGATCCGATCATCCACCGGGATCACGAAGGCTTCAAGATCGAGATGCGCTTTGAAACTTTCAAAAGAGTTTTTGGCCAAAATGCGGTAGATGTAGGCTCCTATGTAACTATGCTTTGTCAATAGCAGCTCTTCGATCTCGCTGTAGCCATAGAAGCTATAGACATAGAAATCCTCGATGATATGGCGCTTTTTGGGTGTTGGGCGAAGAAGAGTGCTTTGGCATCTCTTGCAGATATGGCTTAGGCTCCACGCCTCGCAGACCAGACACCTCACTCTCCAAGTACCCTCTTTATCTCTTTGGCCGCCTCCTGTATCATCTCATGAGCGATTTTGGCCAAAGCTTTTTCATACTCCCCTTCCACCAGCTCCTTTCGCACTACCACGATATCTTTGATCCATAGATGGTTGGGGCGCTGGATTTGTACCTTCAGACTCAGTCTCGCCCAAAGATTTATCCCTTTTCGCTTAGGGAGATATCGCATCTGAAAATCTTGGATAGTGATGAGCATCGGTTCGCATGGAAGCAAGGCTGCAAGATAAGAGGCGATGTCTTGCCTCAGACGGATCTGAGCTACGATTTTTTGCTTTTGGTAGATATGGCCCAAAAGCCAGGGCTTAGGCATCTTGTTTTGGATCACCACTTTTTTGCAGGCCTTTGGCTTGAGTGGAAGTGGCAGATCCACACTGCGGTAGCCACATCCCGCCAAAAAGAGCAGCAGAGCCAGCAGCGCGGGCATCAGTCGATCTTGAGGACGCTGAGGAATGCCTCTTGGGGCAGTTGCACCTTCCCGATCGACTTCATCCGCTTCTTTCCAGCCTTTTGCTTCTCCAGCAGTTTTCGCTTTCGGCTGATATCCCCACCATAGCATTTGGCCGTGACGTTTTTTCGCATGGCGCTGACGGTCTCACGGGCTATGATCTTGTTGCCGATGCTCGCTTGGATCGCCACCTCAAAAAGCTGTCTTGGTACCAGCTCTTTCATCTTTTTGACCAGCTCCCTGCCCTTGTACTGGGCCTTTTCTCTTGGCACTATGATAGAGAGGGCATCGACCACCTCGCCGGCTACCCGCACATCCAGTTTGACCAGGTCTCCTTCTTTGTAGCCGCTTGGCTCGTAGTCGAAGCTGGCATACCCTTTTGTGACGGTCTTGAGCTTGTCGTAAAAGTCCATCACGATCTCGTTCATCGGGATCTCGTATTCGAGCATCACCCGATCTTGGGTGATGTAGTCCATCCTCAGCTGTGTGCCTCGCTTTTCACTGAGGAGATTTAGCACATTGCCCAAAAACTCGGTGGGTGTGATGATGGTAGCTTTGACATAAGGCTCGTAGATCGCTTCGATCTCTTGAGGAGGCGGCAGCTCGCTTGGGTTTTGGATCTCTATCTCGCTGCCGTCGCTCTTTTTGACCTTGTAGGTGACTGTGGGAGCCGTGGCGATGAGATCGAGGCCAAACTCACGCTCTAATCTCTCCTTGACCACCTCCATATGCAAAAGCCCCAAAAATCCTACGCGAAATCCAAACCCAAGAGCCGCACTCGATTCTGGCTCGTAGACGATGGAGGCGTCGTTGAGCTTGAGTTTGTCGAGTGCCTCCCTGAGATCTTCAAACTTATCGGTATCTATAGGGTAGAGTCCGGCAAAGACGAAGGGCTTGGCCTCCTCGAACCCCTCGATAGGCTCTGGCGTGGGATTGGCCGCATCGGTGATGGTGTCCCCCACTTGCACATCTCCGATATTTTTGAGTCCCATCACCACTATGCCGATCTCGCCTGTTTTGATGGCATCGGTCTTTTGGGGATTAAGAGGATGGGGGTACATGAGGTCCAATACCTCGTGCTTCTTGCCCGTGCCCATCACCAGCACCTCTTGCCCCTTTTTGATCTCTCCGTCAAAAACCCGCACCAGGGCCAAAGCCCCCAGATAGCTATCGAACCAACTATCGTAAATGAGGGCTTTGGTGGGTGCTTTGGGATCTCCTTTTGGTGCGGGAATGCGCTCGATGATGGCATCGAGCAGCTCCTTGATCCCCTGCCCCGTCTTGGCGCTCACCTCGATAGCGTCGGTGCAATCAAGTCCGATGGTGTTTTCGATATCCTCTTTGACTCTATCTGGATCGGCGGCAGGGAGATCTATTTTGTTGATGACTGGGATGAGCTCCAAGTTATTTTCCAAAGCGATATAGACGTTGGCGATGGTTTGTGCCTCCACCCCTTGGCTCGCATCCACCACCAAAAGCGCTCCCTCGCTGGAGGCCAGGCTCCTACTCACCTCGTAGCTAAAATCTACGTGTCCTGGAGTGTCGATGAGGTTGAGGACATACTCCTTGCCATCTTTTTTGTACTTGAGGCGCACGCTTTGGGCTTTGATGGTGATGCCCCGCTCCTTTTCGATATCCATCGTATCCATCACCTGTTCGCTCATCTTGCGATCCTCTATCGCTCCACACTCTTGGATGAGGCGATCGGCCAGGGTGCTTTTACCGTGATCGATATGTGCGATGATGGAGAAGTTTCTGATATTTTCCATAGTGACCTTTATTGAAAGAGGCTGTTGACACTCTCGTTGTAGTAGACCCGACGGATCACCTCGCCAAAAAGATTGGCCACGGAGAGTACCTTGATCTTTTTGGACTCTTTGCGCAGTGGCAGCGTATTGGTCACCACCAGCTCATCCAGCTCACCCTCTTCGATTCGCTCATAGGCTGGACCACTGAGTACTGGATGGGTACAGCAGGCCATCACCGAGTTGGCGCCCCGCTCTTTGAGAGCGGCTGCAGCCTTGACGATGGTGCCGGCGGTATCGATCATGTCGTCTACGATGATGATATCCTTACCCTCCACGTCGCCGATGATGTTCATCACCTCCGATTCGTTCGCCTTTTCACGCCGCTTATCCACGATCACCATATCATAGCCAAGCTTTTGGGCGAAGTATCTGGCTCTGGCCACCCCGCCGATATCTGGGCTGGCTACCACCGGATTTGGTAGATTTTTGCTCTTGACATACTCTTTGAAGATGATGGATCCATAGAGATTGTCCACCGGAATATCGAAAAATCCTTGGATCTGCCCGGCATGTAGATCCATCGTGATCACTCGAGTGATCCCAGCCTTTTCCATCATATTGGCTACGAGTTTTGCCGTGATGGGGACTCTGGGCGCTGCCTTGCGGTCTTGTCTGGCGTAGCCAAAATATGGCACCACCGCTGTGATGGAGGCGGCTGAGGAGCGCCGAAGCGCGTCAGTCATGATAAGTAGCTCCATGAGGTTGTCGTTGGCCGGAGCACCGGTAGGCTGGACGATGAAGACGTCTCGCCCTCGCACCGACTCTTGGATCTGGACATTGATCTCGCCATCGCTAAATCTACTCACGGTAGCCTGAGAGAGAGGAACTCCTAAATACTGTACCATCTCCGCCGCGAAATCTGGATGGGCCGTACCGCTAAAGACCTTGTATCCTCGCATAATCTCTCCTGTAATTTTTTATTATTATATCTAAACGATCCACCCGCCGCCGAGCACCCGCTCACCATCGTAGAGCACTCCCGCTTGCCCTTTGGCCACGCCATAGACCGGCTCAAGCAGCTCCACTTGGGCTACGTTATGGTCGATTTTCACTTGACAAGGCACCTTGTGGGTGCGGTAGCGGATCTTGATGGAGCACTCCAGCTCTTTATCTTCTACGAACATATTCAGACCTCTTAGCACCACTCGCCTCTTTTGCAGCTCCTCTTTCTTTCCCACCACGATTCGGTTCTTTTCGGGGATGATCTCCAGCACGTAGTGGGGTTCGTGGGCTCCATGGACCCGAAAGCCTTTGCGCTTGCCGATGGTGTAGTGCATGTATCCTTTGTGCTCGCCGATCACTCGACCTCTTTTATCCACCACTTCGCCTGGCATCTCCACATCGGTATGCTCTTTGAGCACATCGATATAGCTGGTCTGCACGAAGCAGATCTCGCTGCTCTCTTTTTGCTCGGCGATGGAGCGAAGGAGCTCGATCTTCATCGCTTCACGCTTCACATCCTCTTTGAGCCAATCGCCCAAAGGAAAGAGAATGCGTGGCAAGAATTCGGGCTTGAGATTGAACAAAAAGTAGCTTTGGTCCTTGCTCTTGTCTTTTGCTTCGTAAATAAAATGTCCATCCGTCTTGGCATAGTGTCCCGTGGCCACCTTTTCGATACCGAGTCTATCGGCAAAGTCAATGAGCTCGCTAAATTTCATCACCCTGTTGCAAAGAGCGCACGGATTGGGTGTAAGTCCTGCGATATAGCCTTGGACGAAGGGCTGGTAGACCTTTTCGTCAAAGTTTTTCTTGCGATCGAGGATATGGTACTCGATACCCAAAAGCTTGGCCACTTTCTCGATATTTTCTATATTTTTTTCGTGGTACTCCTCATTGGGGTGGAACTTCATATAGACGCCCACCACCTCGTAGCCTTGCTCTTGCAAAAGCTTGGCGCTAAAGGAGCTGTCCACTCCTCCACTCATGGCCATCACCACTTTTTTCTTCACTCGTCACCTCTTATATCTGTTGGAGTAGTCGCTTGAAAAATATCGCGATATTTGGTGTCTCTTTGATATGCTCTCCATCTTTTGTCAAGGAGTTGGTCAATTTCTTGGCGATATCACCGATTTGCAAAGCAGGAATGGAAGAGGCGTGATCCTTGGCTATCAACTCCCTTTTTTTCGTGGCCTCCTCTACCAAGGATGAGTTTTCGACAAATCCCAAAAATTGCAGCTCTATAGACTCTTGAATATGCTTTTTGGCCACGTTTTGCAGCTTTTTGAAAATCTCGTTGGCCTCTTTTTTGCTTTTGACTCGATTGAGAACGAGATAGAGCTCATCCTTTATCTTCGCGCTATATTTTATCATAGAGTAGGCATCCATGATAGCGGAAGGATCGGGAGCGGTGATTATGATCGTATCGGTGGAGGCTTTGATGAAGCTTCGCACCGTCTCCCCGATCCCGGCTCCCGTGTCTATGATCAAAAAATCGAGCTCCCCAAAAGACTCCACACCTTTGTAAAAATTTTCCAAAAGCTCTTCGTTGTCGAACTCCAAAATCTCCTCCCCACTCTCGCCGGGGATCAAGAAGAAGTTGTTGTTTATCTTCACCACGCACTCTTCGAAGCTCACCTCCCCCTTCATTACATCCAAAATGGTGTATTGGGGCTTGACGCCCAATATGATATCTTGGTTGGCCAAGCCGATATCCGCATCGAAAAGCGCCACCTTGTAACCATAAATGGAGAGCATATAGGAAAGATTGGCCGAGATGGTGCTCTTGCCCACCCCACCTTTGCCACTGGTAATCGTCACGAACCTCATCTACCACCCTCTAAAAATTGTAATGGAATTATAACCGATTCTCGCTCCCACCAGTGGGGATGGGGAATTTGCAGATCTTTGGTATCGATAGAGATATCGTCGTAAAAGATGATGTCCACATCCAAAGTCCTTGGAGCGTTTTTGAAGGTACGCCGGCGCTTGAAGCGCTTTTCGAGCCAAAAACAAAATAAAAGCAGCTCTTTTGGTGAAAAGGAGGTCTCCACCAAGAGAACAGAATTGAAAAAATCTGGCTGATCCAAAAAACCGAAGGGCGGGTTTTTGAGTATTGGAGCCGTGGCGAGTAGATTGATCCTCGGATGGTGGCGCACGATGGCTGTAAGTTTGTGGAAGCGTCTCTTTACCTCGCCGATATTGCCTCCTATACCCAAAAGAGCACGGTGAGGCATCCCTTTTTGGCCAAAACGGGCGGGAAAAAGATCGGAAAAGTAAAGAACAAGATCCGAAGAGAGCTCTTTGCGCACCTACAACACCTCGGCCCGCCCATCTTTGAGGACCACCATATCCTCTATGCGTATCCCAAACGCCCCTGGCACATAGATCCCAGGCTCGATGGTAAAAACCATCCCATCTTCCAAGATTTGCTCGTTTTTGGAGTTGATGAAGGGCATCTCGTGGATATCCAGACCTACCCCATGCCCCAAGGAGTGGACGAAGCGGCCTGCAAATTCACTGGCGTCGATGATATCTCTGGCCACTCTGTCCAAATCTTTAGCCCGCATACCGCTTCTTGCCGCCTCGATGGCGCTCTCTTGCGCTTTTTTGACGATATCGTAGGCCTTTTGGATCTTGGGATTTTCAAACCTCTGCTCCTTGCCAAAATCGATATTTTGGCCAAAAGAGGCGGTACGGGTGCGATCGGAGCAGTAGCGCTCGTACTTGATCCCCGCATCGAAGAGTACCAACGCCCCATCGTGCAATCTCTTCTGGCTTGGGTAGGCATGGGGCTTGGCGGCATTTTCGTCGATAGCGAAGATAGGATCGAAACTGAGCTCATACTCGCCCCTGCGGCTTAAAAAGCCGATCGCCTCGAAATGCAGCCGCTTCTCGCTCCATCCCTCGCACTCTCGCAAAAAGGCGGCGAACTCATCGAACGCTTTGGCGTTGAGTTGGACAGAGCGGCGTATGAGTTCGATCTCGGCTGCGCTTTTTATTTGGCGCTTTTGCCAAGAGAGGTTTGGTTTTGACTGGAAATGAGTGGTGAGCTTGGAGCGCAGAGCCTCGAGATCTTGGCAACTAAACTCCTTCGGATCGTAAAAAAGCTTTTTGACTCTTTTTTTACGAAGAATCTCTCTGGCTTTTTTATTGATGTCTCTGGCTTCCACCACCTCGGCTCCTCGCACCTTCTGCTTGGCTTCGGTGGTGTATCTGGGGTCGGTGATGAAATAGCGCTCATCCTCCAAAGACAAAAAGAGCTCGTTGTCGCAGCTAAAGCCACACTCGTAGTAGACGGCGTTTTCGTCTTTGAAGATGGCGTTCATTAGGCTTGCTGTTGCTGCTGAGCTTTGAGGGCTTGGATCTCTTGGAAGATCTGATGCATCGCCACCATGGCCAGATGGTAGCTAAATGGACCAAATCCGGTGATTATACCTGCACATACGGGTGCGAGCATACTCTTTTGACGAAACTCCTCTCGGCGGTAGACATTGCTGAGGTGCACTTCGATAGTAGGCAGCTGTACCGCGGCGATAGCGTCACGAATGGCGATAGAGGTGTGGGTGTAGGCTCCGGCGTTGATGATGATACCATCTGCGTCTCCCAAACACTCTTGGATCTTGTCTACGATCTCCCCTTCAAAGTTGCTTTGGAAAAATTCGATCTCCATCCCGTTGGCTTCGGCGAAGGCCTTCATCTGGGTATGGATATCTTCGAGTTTCATCGCTCCGTAGATCTGCTGCTCGCGAATACCCAACATATTGAGATTGGGTCCTTGGATTACCATCACTTTCATCGTCTGTTTCCTTTTTGAGTGGATTTTAAGGTATGATTATATCAACTTTTTGCTTTAAAGGAGTTGGATGCGTATCCTTCATCCCAGG
>JALWZJ010000169.1 GCA_027002625.1 Campylobacterales bacterium | reverse complement strand
CTACAAAAGGCAACTTGCCTCCTTGATAAATTCTAAAGTTTCTTTTGGGTAGCATTATATATAAAAAGCTTACAAATTTTTCAACCCCAAAGGATCGAAATGGTAGAGAGATACGCACGAAAAGAGATGGCGGACAAATGGACCCAAGAGGCCAAATACCAAGCCTGGCTCGATGTGGAGAAGGCCGCGGTGAAAGCATGGAACAGATTGGGTCTCATTCCAAAAGAGGATATGGAGAAGATCCTCAAAAATGCAAAATTTGACGTGAAGCGAATCGAAGAGATCGAAAAGGAGACAAAGCACGACGTGATAGCCTTTTTGACCAGCGTGGCAGAGAGCCTTGGGCCAGAGTCTCGCTGGGTGCACTACGGGATGACCAGCTCCGATACGATCGATACAGCCGTGGCACTGCAGATGCGAGACAGCCTCAAGCTCATCATCGAAGATGTGAAGATGGTGATGGAGTCGATCAAAAAAAGGGCATATGAGCACAAAATGACCTTGATGGTAGGACGAAGCCACGGCATCCATGGTGAGCCCATCACCTTTGGTCTGGTGCTGGCTATCTGGTATGATGAGTTTGCCAGACATCTCAAAAACCTCGAAGAGACCCTGGAGGTGATCAGTGTGGGTAAGGTGAGTGGCGCCATGGGCAACTTCGCCCACGCACCAATGGAGCTGGAGGAGTATGTATGCGAAGAGCTGGGTCTCAAGCCCGCCCCCGTATCCAATCAGGTGATCCAGCGAGATCGCTACGCCAGACTTTTCACCACCATGGCACTGGTAGCCTCTACGATAGAAAAGATCGCCGTCAATATCCGCCACTTCCAGCGAACAGAAGTCTATGAGGCAGAAGAGTACTTCAGCAAGGGCCAAAAGGGCAGCTCCGCTATGCCCCACAAGAGAAATCCGGTGCTGAGTGAAAACCTCACGGGGCTTGCCAGACAGATCCGCTCCATGGTGATGCCAGCACTTGAGAACGTGGCTCTGTGGCATGAGCGAGATATCAGCCACTCCAGCGTGGAGCGCTTCATCCTGCCCGATGGCTTCGTAACCCTCGATTTTGCTTTGCATCGCCTCAACAATGTCATCGCCAATCTTGTGGTCTATCCCAAAAACATGATGAAAAATCTCAATCTCACCGGTGGTCTCGTCTTTAGCCAAAGAGTGCTATTGGAGCTGACCAAGAGGGGAGTGAGCCGAGAGGATGCCTACAAGATCGTGCAAAGAAACGCCATGAAGGTGTGGGAGCAGATCCAAGAGGGACATGAGCCTATCAACGAAAAAGGGGAGAGCCTTTTTTTACAGTATCTGCTGGAGGACAAAGAGCTGACCCAAAAGATCCCCGAAGAGGAGATTAGAAGCTTTTTTGATTATAGCTACTACACCAAAAATGTGGATCGCATCTTCAAGCGGGTCTTTGAAGGAGAGGGTAGATGATGATTCGCGTAGTCAAGCGAAACGGCAGGGTAGAGCCCCTGGATATCTCAAAAATCCAAAAATATACCAAAGCAGCTTGCGAAGGACTGGAAGGGGTGAGTCAAAGCGAGCTGGAGGTGGATGCCAAGATCCAGTTTCGTGACGGCATCACCACCGAAGAGATCCAGCAGACTCTGATCCGTACCGCCGTAGACAAGATCGACGTGGATCGACCAAACTGGAGCTTCGTAGCTGCGAGGCTCTTTTTGTACGATCTCTATCACAAGGTGAGTGGCTTTACCGGCTATACCCATCTAAGAGAATATTTCGAGCGTGGAGAGAGGGAGGGGCGTATCATCCCGGGTCTCAAAGAGAAGTACGACCTGGACGATCTCAACGACTACATCAAGCCAGAGAGGGATCTGCAATTTACTTACCTTGGTATTCGCACGCTTTATGACCGCTACTTGCTCAAAGACAAGGAGAACCACCCCATCGAGCTGCCCCAGCAGCTTTTTATGGCAGTGGCGATGTTTTTGGCTCAAAACGAGCTGGACTGCCAAAGCTGGGCCAAGCGCTTTTACGACGTGATCAGCAAGTTCGAGGTGATGGTGGCCACTCCCACCCTCTCCAACGCCCGCACCACCCGCCATCAGCTTAGCTCTTGCTATATTGGCAGCACGCCCGACAATATCGAAGGGATCTTCGATGGCTATAAGGAGATGGCGCTACTCTCCAAATATGGCGGAGGGATCGGCTGGGACTGGAGTAGAGTGCGGGCGATGGGCAGCTACATTGATAGCCACAAACACGCAGCGGGTGGGATCGTTCCCTTTTTGAAGATTACCAACGACATCGCCATCGCCGTGGATCAGCTGGGCACCAGAAAAGGAGCGATCGCTGTCTATATCGAGCCGTGGCATATGGATATCAGAGATTTTATCGATCTCAAAAAGAACAGCGGCGAGGAGCGCAGACGCGCTCATGATCTCTTCCCGGCTCTTTGGATCAACGATCTGTTTATGAAGCGGGTGGCCGAAGATGGGATCTGGACACTCTTTGACCCTTACGAGACGCCGGATCTGACGGAATTGTGGGGAGAGGAGTTCGAGAAACGCTATATGGAGTACGAGCGGCGTGAGGATATCACCAAAGAGCGGGTCAAGGCCAAGGAGCTGTGGAAACAGATCCTGCGCAGCTACTTCGAGACCGGCAACCCATTTTTGTGTTTCAAAGACAACGCCAACCGCTGCAACCCCAACGACCACAAAGGGATCATCCGAAGCAGCAATCTCTGTACGGAGATTTTCCAAAACACCGAACCAAACTACTACAAAGTCAAGGTAAAATTCGAAGATGGTTCGGTAAAGCTCTATGACGAAGAGGAGGATGTAAGAGTCGATACCGGTATAACCAAAAAGGCCAAGAAGATCACCAGCCTCGATAGTATAGGCGGCAAGCAGGTCTTCATCGTCGAAAAGGAAAAAATCGACGGTCAAACGGCGGTGTGCAACCTGGCCAGTGTGAATCTGAGCAAAATCAACACCAAAGAAGATATCGAGCGGGTGGTACCTATCGCCGTGCGGATGCTGGACAATGTCATAGACCTCAACTTCTATCCACTGGAGAAGGTCAAGCTCACCAACCTCAAAAGCCGCTCCATAGGGCTTGGTGTCATGGGTGAAGCCCAGATGCTGGCCGAGCACAAAATAGAGTGGGGGAGCGACGAGCACTTCAAGAAGATCGATGAGGTGATGGAGATGATCAGCTACAACGCTATTCGAGCCTCCTCCAATCTCGCAGTAGAAAAGGGCAAGTATCCTCTCTACGAGGGCTCGAAATGGAGCAAGGGCATCTTGCC
>JALWZJ010000168.1 GCA_027002625.1 Campylobacterales bacterium | reverse complement strand
GAAGCGTTGAAGAGCTTGAGCAAGGAGTACGGTATCACCATCGTAGCGCCCGTGGCCCGAGTCCAAAAGGATCGTATCGTCAAATCTGTCGGACTCTTTCGTCCCAATAGAACCAGCTTTTACAACCAGCAGATACTGATCGACTATCCTCACTGGAACGAAGAGAAATTTTTCGACAACGATGGTCCGGATGACATGATGATCTTTCGTCAAGGGGGCCTCAAGTTTGGAGTACTTCCAGGGTTCGAGACCCATTTCGATCACTTTTGGCAAGAGTTTATGCGCCGGGGCGTAGATGTGGTGTTGGTGCCTTCGGCCTCTACGTTTGGCTCCAATCAACGATGGTTGGAGCTTTTGAAGATGCGAGCTTTTACCAATCATCTGTATGTGATACGAGCCAATAGGATAGGGGAATATATCGACGAGCAGGGAGTGGCCTGGAAATTTTATGGTAGGAGCTTCGCTATCGATCCGCATGGCCAAGTGGCGGTGGAGCTGGGAGAGAGCGAAGAGCTCTTGATCCAGGATATTTCCAAAGAACGGATCAAATCCGCCAAAAAAGAGTGGGGCTTTCGCTCAGCTTTGAAAAAAAAGGGATTATTGTGAAAGAGTTTTTCAATCGCCAGATTCAGCTGTGGGGCGAGAAGACCCAAGAGAGTCTGCAAGATAAAAGCGTGGCAATCATAGGGTGTGGGGGACTTGGGAGCTCTTTGGCTCTGGCTTTGGGAGCCAGTGGTATTGGCCAAATCCACTTAGTCGATTTTGATGAGGTGAGCAGACACAATATCCATCGACAGATCACCTTCACGCTCCAAGACGAGGGACGTCCGAAAGCTTTGGTCAATGAAGAGGCGATCATGAAGCGATGCCCTTTTGTGGAGGTGCAGAGCTATGTAGAGGGGTTCGAGGAGTTTGCCAAACGCCAGATCCCAGTGGATCTGATCCTCGATGCCACGGACAATCTCCCCACCCGTGCTCTGATAGATCAATATGCCAAAGAGTGGAGGATCCCCTGGATCTATACCAGCGTGGAGGAGTTCAACGCCCAGGTCTGCTTCATGGAGGAAGCGAGCTTCGACGCCTTTCGAGTGACCGATCGCACTCCCGGCGGGATCGCCACTCCTATCGTGATGATGGCCGCAAGCTTGGAGGCCAATCTGGCTTTACGCTACTTAGCAGGACTTTCAGTAAAAAAAGATTACTTGTACTATCTCTTCTTCGACGAAGAGGGGCAGTACAAGGTCCAAGGATTCGATATGCCAAAAGGAAAGAGCGATGCAGTTTGAAAAGTACCCTTTCGAGAAACTGAGCGAGCTGCTGGCCGATGTGCAGCCAAATGAGGATTTCTCTCCTTTGTCTCTAACCATCGGAGAACCACAGTTTCCAACACCAAAGTTTATCCAAGCAGAGCTTGCCAACAATGCCCATCTGCTCAACAAATACCCCAAAACAGCCGGTGAGGAAGAGCTGCAAAGGGCTGTTTTGGATTTTGTACAGCGCCGCTTTGGAATAGAGCTAAGAAATGAGGAGCTGGTGCTCAGCTTCGGTACTCGTGAGCTTTTGTTCAACTTCCCCCAATATCTTTTGGCCGACAAAGAAAATCCCACAATGGCCTTCACCAACCCTTTCTATCAGATCTACGAGGGGGCTGCCATCGCCGCCAAAGCCAACGTACGCTACCTCGATCTGACACCCCAAAACGGTTTCAAACCCCAAATCGACGAGAGTCTAAAAGAGGTGGATCTGGTGATCCTCAACTTCCCGAACAACCCCACGGCTTCCGTGATGGAGCAAAGTGAGCTTGAGGAGTGGGTGAGAGCCGCTTTGGAGTATGATTTTGTGCTGCTCAATGACGAGTGCTATAGTGAGATCTACATAGATGAGCCTCTACCTTCGCTTTTGCAAGCCTCAAGAGCCGTGGGTAACGAAGATTTCAAAAACATCCTCGTCGTCAACTCCATCTCCAAGCGCAGCAGCGCTCCGGGACTTCGTAGCGGATTTATAGCCGGAGATGCCGAGATCTTGAGAGAGTATCGCAGATACCGTACCTATGTGGGCTGCGCTTCGCCTCTGCCACTGCAAAAGGCTGCGGCCGTGGCCTGGAGCGACGAGGAGCATGTGATCCAAAATAGAGACCGCTATCGCACCAATTTCAAATTGGCCAAAGAGATACTGGGTCTGCCTATTCCAAAAGCCACCTTCTATCTTTGGCTGGAGGTGGGAGATGACGAGGCTTTTGCCAAAAAGGCGTATGAGCGCTACAATCTCAAGGTGTTGCCCGGAAGCTATCTTGGACGAAGGGGCGTGGGTCGAGGCTACGTGCGGGTGGCGCTGGTCTATCCCGAGGCGAAGATGAAAGAGGCGCTGGAGCGACTCAAGGGGGCTTTGGATGAAAGATAGGCTGCAAGAAGAGAATATCCAAAAGCTCTATGAGCTACTCGATACGGCTTTGCAAGAGGATTGGGAAGATGAGGCGATTGATGAGCTCTATCAAAAGATCTTGGAGCTCTCCTTCGATCGACTCGCCGACAAACTGACCCAGGGAGAGAAGTTTGATCTAAAGGATCCAGTAGATCTGTATAGTGCCAGAGGAGTATATGAGCACGCTTTGGAGCGGTGGGAGAGTGGGGATTTCAAAGGGGCCAAAGAGCTCTTTTTGGTGTTAAGTTTCCTGATGCCTGTGCGCTATAAAGAGTCGATGCTGTTGGGTGCGGGAATGTGTGCCAAAGAGATTTCTTTGGAGCGATTTTTGAAGGAGTTCGTAGACCAAGAGAGGATCGATGAGGGAAGCTTCTTTTTGGAACATCTCACTCCCAAAGCCAAAGAGTTTTTGGCCAAAAACCAAGAGCTGATCCAAAAAGAGCTTCAAGAGCTGGAGAAAATAGGATGAAGATCCATTTTTTGGGTATCGGCGGTATCGGTCTAAGCGGTCTGGCCAGATTTTTGCATTGCGAAGGGTACGAGGTGAGTGGCTCGGATATGCACCATACGCCTCTAACCAGAAAGCTCCAAAAAGAGGGGATAGATGTTTTTGTGCCTCAAAAGGCTTCCAATATCACTTCTTATATCGATGCGGTGGTCTACAGTGCGGCGATCAAGTCCTCCAATCCAGAGCTCCAAGCTGCAAAAAAGATGGGAATCAAGACGCTGCATCGCAAAGAGGCATTGCCGATAGTGCTGGGCGGCAAACGGGTCTACGCCGTCGCCGGAGCCCATGGCAAAAGTACCACCAGTGCTATTTTGGCTTCTATTATGCCCCAGGCCAACGCCATCATAGGAGCCGAGAGCAAGGAGTTTGGCTCCAATATGCGCTATACGGGTGCCCAGGAGATGGTCTTCGAGGCAGACGAGAGTGACGCCAGCTTTTTGAATACCAATCCCTACTGTGCTATCGTCACCAACGCCGAGCCAGAGCATATGGAGTACTACAACCACGATCTACAGCTTTTCTATGATGCCTATACAAGATTTTTGAAACTGGCTAAGGTACGTGTGATCAACGCAGAAGACCCCTTTTTGGGAAGCCTCGATATGGAGGCGATCAGGCTCTATCCATCCAGAGATATTCGTATCATCGAGCACTTTTTGAAAGATGAAGAGCCCTATACCCGTTTTGAGCTTCGAGATTTTGGACAGTTTGAGGTGTGGGGGTTTGGGGAGCACATCGCTATCGATGCCAGCTTGGCCATACTGGCTGCTATGCAGCAGATGGGCATAGAAGAGATCAAACAAAATATCCAAAACTACCGTGGTATCAAGAAGCGCTTTGATATCGTCCAAAAAAACGGTGTGGTGATCATCGACGACTACGCCCATCACCCTACGGAGATCGAAGCGACGTTGGCCTCTTTGTTTGAGTATGCCAAGCTCAAAGGGATGGAACGGATCACCCTGGTATGGCAGCCACACAAATACTCCAGAGTCTTGGACAATCTGGAGCGCTTCGTAGAGTGCTTTGGCGTAGAGGCGAGGCTGGTGATCTTGCCGGTATGGGCTGCTGGAGAGGAACCGGTATCCATCGATTTTGGCAAGCTCTTTTCCAAGTACGATCCAATATTTGCCGATAGGGTGCAAAGAAAGGAAGAGAAGCTGATACTTTTAAAAGACAAAAAACCGATAGCCCAGATAGATGAGGGGATCGTCATCGGATTTGGAGCTGGAGATATCACCTATCAGCTGCGAGGAGTGACGTAGTGGCCTTTTTTTATCTCCTTCTTTTTTTGCTGCTCCTTTTTGGAGTTGTAGGAGTGGTGGTCTATCTCTTCACAGACTTGACAAGTAGAGCCAAATTTACTATCCTCGCCACACTGATACTGGGCTGGCTCTTGGTAGCTGGCTACAGTTACTATCAAAACCAAAAACGTATCTATCACGACAAGCTCTACTATCTTTTTATCCATGGCAAGACTTTGCATTGTCGCACACCATTTGGCCAAAAAGTGGATGTAAACAAGCAAAATTTCAATTTCATCAGTGGGACGATGGTGTTCATGGGAAAAGAGAAGAGTCCCTATGCGGAACTGGTAGTACCGATAGATCGATGTGAGGAGTAGCATTGTCCATAGAAAAGAAACTCGATATCCACGATTTTTTGAATGAATTACGAGAGTTTTTGGCCAGAGAGAAAGATCTGGCGATGGAGGGTGATATCCATATCCACCACCGCTTCATCCAAGAACTTGGCACTATAAGTTTCAAAGCTCCCCCGAAGGTGCAAGATCTCTCCACCCAACTGGTGCATCTAAGCAAGCAAGGTACTTTGACGCTTTCCGAGATTTTCGAGATTGTAAAGATCGTGCGCTATTTTGGCTATCTCAAAAGCCTGGGGATCGAAGGAGAGGTGGGGGAGTGGATCTCATCCATCCAGATTCCCGAAGAGATCTGGCAGATCGAAGGATATTTCGACGAAAAAGGCAATCTCAAAAGCGAGGTGGACGAGCGGCTGGTGGCACTGGAGAGTGCACTCGCCCACAACAAGGAGCAGATCCGCCACCGCCTCCAGGCCCTGCTCAACTCCAAAAAGCTCCAAAGCTATCTGGTCGATCGCCAGATCCACTATATCTCCGGTGAGGAGGCGCTGTTGGTAAGAGGCGGCTTCAATCATGTACTCAAGGCCACCGTTGTGGGGCGAAGCAGTGGAGGATTTTTTTATGTGGTGCCAGAAGATCTTAGAAAACTCAAGGAAAAAGAGGCTGAGATCCTCAGCCAAATCGAAGAGATCCACTACGAGATCCAAAAACGTATCAGCTCTATATTTACCAGATGGCTGAAATTTTTGAAGTTTTTGGATCGCAGTTTCGACCGCTTCGACCACTACCAGGCGAGGGTACGCTTCGCCAAGGCCAAAGAGCTGGTCTTTATCCTGCCAAGCGAGGACGATTGCATCATCCTTCGATCCTTCGCCCATCCAGCCATCGACAATCCAAAGCCAATAGATCTGGATTTCGATAAAAAGGTGCTCATCATCACCGGTGTCAACGCCGGTGGGAAGACGATGCTGCTCAAATCGATCCTCGCCGCCGCCTATTTGGCCAAATATCTGATCCCGATGCGCTGTGATCCAAAGACCAGAGTGGGACGATTCAAAGAGATCGTACCCATCATCGAAGATCCTCAAAACGTCAAAAATGACATCTCCACATTTGCCGGAAGGATGCTGGAGTTTAGTCGTCTTTTTCAAAAAAATCATATTTTGGTGGGTGTGGACGAGATCGAGCTGGGGACCGACAGCGACGAGGCGGCCACGCTTTTTAAGGTGATTATCGAAGAGCTGATGAAAAAGGATATCAAGATCGCCATCACCACCCACCACAAACGCTTGGCCAGTCTTATGGCGGCATATGATGATGTGGAGCTGGTGGCTGCGATGTACGATGAGGAAAAAGGGGTGCCCACCTATGAGTTTTTGCAAGGGATCATCGGCAAGAGCTACGCTTTCGAGACGGCGAGACGGTATGGGATACCCCTCGCAATCGTCAAGAGGGCCAAAGAGGAGTATGGCGAGGATCAAGCAAGACTCAGTGAACTGATCGAGCGAGGTAGCGAGCTCGAAAGAGAGTTGCGGCGAAAAAAAGAGCAGGTGGAGCTGGAACTATCCAAGGCTGCCAAAGAGCGGATGCTGCTCGAGGATGAGCGCCATAGATTTCACGAGGAGCTACGCAGCGAGAAAGCCAAACTCCAAAAGATCTATCAAGAAGCGATAGAAGAAGCCAAAAAGGCGCTCAAGGCCAAGGAAGAAAAAGAGGCCCATAGGCACCTCACGAAGGCTGGACAGAAGGTCAAAGAGGCTAAAGTCAAGGAGAAAAAGCCAGAATCTTTGCAGGTGGGCGATACGGTGAAGTATAGGAAAAATAGAGGTGTGATCACGGCGATCAGAGGCAAAGAGGCGACGATAGAGGTGGAAGGGATGAAGCTTAGAGTCCCCCTCAGTGAGCTGCGACGCTCCCAGCCGCTACCCAAGAAAAAGAGCAAATCCAAAGTGAGCGTGACCAAACCTACCAAGCTCTCGGTCAAGCTGGATCTGCATGGCCTACGAGTCGAGGAGGCGCTGGAGAAGACGGATAAATTCATCAGTGACGCTTTGATGGCTGGATTTGACGAGGTACTGATCTATCATGGGGTAGGAAGCGGCATTTTGGCCAAAGCTGTACGAGGGTTTTTGAAAACTCATCCAAAAGTGAAAAGATTTAGTGATGCTCCCCCACAGATGGGGGGCTTTGGAGCGACGGTGGTGGAGCTGCGAGGATAAAACTGCTTTATTTGCTATACGCTGTTGTGGCTTTTTGGTCGGATGTGATGCTTTTGCAAAAACATAAAGACTAAAATATCAGTGGCTGGGTCATGAACGAGAAGCTTGATGGCATCAGAGCCTATTGGGATGGAAAGCGATCGGACACTATATCTTCGCGTTGTACCAAATGCCAAGGGTGATCTTTTAAGCATCTTGTACCCCTATGAGGGGGATATGATACATATCATCCCACAATATCCGGTACATTCCAAAAAAGAGCTGATGGACTTTTTGGAAGAGGTGGAAAAAAAAGGGCGAAGGAGCGGTGGTGTGAGACCAGAGGGCTAAATATGAGCAAATATAGGAGCGATTATCTATAGTTGGAGAGAACAGAATATCAGTATCCGAAGTGGGTTATCGATGCGAGAAAGAATCGACTCACCGAAGATTGGTAGTATAATAACATTTCGATACAAAATGCTTACCAAATATGGCAAGCCGAGGTTTGCAGTGTATTGGAGAATAAGGAGAGAGCAATGAAAAGATTCGCTCTCATCGGAGCAGCGGGCTACATAGCGCCACGCCATATGAAAGCCATCAAAGAGACAAGAAACAACCTGCTTGCCGCTATGGATAGATGCGATAGTGTAGGTATTATCGATAGCTATTTTCCCGAAGCACATTTTTTCACCGAATTCGAGCGCTTTGATAGACATGTGGATAAACTACGAAGAAGCGGTGAGAAGATAGATTATGTCTCCGTCTGTTCACCAAACTACCTGCACGATGCCCATATCAGATGGGCTCTTAGAAGCGGAGCGGATGCGATATGTGAAAAGCCTCTCGTACTCAATCCATGGAATGTGGATGCACTCGCGGAGATAGAGAAAGAGAGTGGCAAAAGAGTCTACAATATCTTGCAGCTGCGTCTGCATCCATCCATTATAGCCCTTAAAGAAAAAGTGCAAAAAGAGCTCGCGCAAAATCCCGATAGAGTCTACGATATCGATCTGACCTATCTCACCAGTAGAGGCAAGTGGTACTTCATCAGCTGGAAAGGGGATGAGAAAAAGAGTGGAGGGATAGCTACCAATATCGGTATCCACTTTTACGATATGCTCACCTGGATCTTTGGCGATGTAGAGGAGAATATCGTCCATCTAAAAACTGAATATGCCAACGCTGGATTTTTAAAGCTCAAACACGCAAATGTGAGATGGTTTCTTAGCGTCATATACGACTACATTCCAGAGGCGATCAAAGCCAAAGGCCAAAGGACATACAGAAGCATCACGGTAGATGGAGAGGAGATAGAGTTTAGCGGCGGTTTTACAGATTTGCATACCAAAAGCTACGAAGAGATCATCAAAGGAAACGGCTTTGGCCTTGAAGAAGCCAAAAAATCGATTGAAATTGTCTCGACCATTAGACATTTGGAGCCCGTAGGACTCAAAGGTGAGTATCACCCCTTTTGTAAAAAGGTAGTAAGTGAGTAACTTTTTCATCCACGAAAGTAGCTACATAGATGATAATGTGACAATAGGTGAGGGCACGAAAATTTGGCACTTTTGCCATGTGCTGAGCCACACAACTATAGGCAAAAACTGCTCCTTTGGCCAAAACTGCGTTATAGGGCCGAAAGTGAATATCGGCAATAACGTCAAAGTACAAAACAACGTCTCCATCTATGAGGGAGTAGAGATAGAAGATGATGTCTTTTTAGGGCCTTCTATGGTCTTTACAAACGTGATAAACCCAAGGGCCTTCATCCAAAGAAAAGATGAATTCAAAAAGACGCTTCTCAAAAAAGGCTGTTCCATAGGAGCGAACGCCACGATAGTGTGTGGAGTGACGATCGGCAGATATGCTCTCATAGGCGCTGGCGCGGTGGTGACAAAAGATGTGCCAGATTTCGCTCTCATGGTAGGCGTGCCAGCCAGACAGATTGGCTGGGTGGATAAGGCGGGCAATAGGATGGAGTTTGATGAAGAAGGTATTGCTGTAGATAGCTTCGATGGGAGCCGCTATTGTATAATGGATGGAAAAATTAAGGAGCTTTGATGCAACTGATCGTCAATATCAAAGATGAGAACTTGGCCAGAAAAATTATCAAACTTTTGAATATTTTTCAAGATGAGGGTATAGAAATCATAAAAAAAGAAGAATCGCGAAAAGAGTGGAGTGACGAGTACGTCCAAGAGCATTGGAGAGAAATTGGTATGAATACACACTCTGCCGATATTGATGACGATGAGTATCTATATGAAGCTGCTTGGGAGTATTTCAGTGAAAAACATTCTGATTGATCTTAATATTTTACTCGACTATTATGAAAATGCAAGAAGAAAGAAATATCCCGATTCTATTGAAGCATTTGATTATTTGAAATATCAAAATTTTGCATTTGTATCATCATCAAGCATAGATAATTTTGAATTTATAAAATATGCTACTCTTTCAAAAGCATACCCCAGTCTCAATAGAAAACAGAAACTTACAATAGTGCATAATTTCATTAAAGAATTCTTAACTTTTTTCAAAATAGCAAAAACTCCATCGTATTTGGAAATAGATTATGATGATATAGAAGATTCCCAACTCATAGCAAGCGCCAAAGCTATCGATGCTTTGGTTTTAACAAGAGATGAAAAGATGCTTAATAAATATCCAGATATGACTATTTCTCCAAAAGAGTTTTTAAAAATTTCAAAGAAACAAAAACCAAAAATAGACTTTGCAAACCTTAAAAAACAGCACTTTCGCTACTATCCAGAGATAGAAAAGTCTACCGATACAGTATACAATCACTCCCGCTTCATCATGGGTCCAGAGATCCAAGAGCTCGAAGAAAATCTCTGCAGTTTCACAAAAGCTAAAAACGCCATTACCTGCTCAAGCGGCACAGACGCTTTACTGCTTGCCATGATGACCTTGGATATCAAACCGGGTGATGAAGTTATTACCACGCCATTTACCTTTATAGCTACTGCAGAAACCATCGCACTTCTTGGAGCTAAACCAATCTTTGTAGATATAGATGAAACCACTTACAATATCAATCCAAACAGAATAGAAGAGAAAATCACATCAAAAACCAGAGGTATTATTTCAGTTAGCCTCTATGGTCAGCCAAGCAATTTGGATGAGATCAATGCGATCGCAAAGAAACATAATCTTTTTCACATCATTGATGGCGCTCAAAGCTTTGGAGCAAATTATAAAGGCAAGGCAGAAGTGCACCATTGTGATATATATACCACAAGCTTCTTCCCAGCCAAACCTCTTGGCTGCTATGGAGATGGGGGAGCGGTGCTGACTAATAACGATGAACTTGCCCAAAAAATAAGAATGCTAAGAGTCCATGGACAAAACAAACGATATTCGCACAAATATATAGGCCTTGGAGCGCGTCTTGATACTATCCAAGCCGCTATTCTTAATGTCAAACTCAATCATTACAAAGAAGATTTCGCCAAAAGAAACGAAGTAGCCAAAAGATACACCGAGCTTCTTCAAAATAAAGAGGATATAATCCTGCCTACTATCAAATCAGATCGAACCACACCCTGGGCACAATATAGCATACGAATAAAAAACAGAGATGAAGTCCAAACAAAACTCAAAGAAGCTGGCATTCCAACAGCAGTGCACTATCCAAAGCCACTCCATCTGCAAGAGTGCTTTGCATATCTGGGAAACAAAGAAGGCGATTTTCCAGTGGCTGAGAGAATTAGCCAAGAGATTATGAGTTTGCCTATGAATCCAGATTTAAGTGAGAGTGAAATAGTGTATATCGCAAAGAGGATATAAAAATTTGCTCAATAGACTAAAACCAAAATCGGAGTTTAGCCGCAATGTTCTGACTCTCATGACGGGCACCACCATTGCGCAAGCAATTCCAATAGCTATTAGCCCTATACTTACAAGGCTTTATACACCAGAGGATTTTGGGGTATTTGCTTTATATATGAGTATAGTTTCTATTTTATCTGTGATTGTCACGGGAAAATATGAATTGGCAATTATGCTCCCAAAGAAGGATAAAGATGCTTTAAATATATTATTCTTATCTATCGGCATAATTTTTATTATAAGTTTTTTTGTTTTTTTAATAATACTATTTTTTAATAAAGAAATAGTATTTATTCTAAGTGATGAAAAT
>JALWZJ010000167.1 GCA_027002625.1 Campylobacterales bacterium | reverse complement strand
AAGAGCTCAACCAGCAGCTGGACAACAAAGGGATCTGGCTCGAGCTCACCCCTGCGGCCAAGAAGTATCTGGCCAAAAAGGGGTATAGCGAGGAGCTGGGGGCCAGACCACTGGCACGAGTGATCAGCGAAGAGATCAAGACACCTCTGACCAACGAGATACTCTTTGGCAAGCTAAGGCATGGCGGCAAAGTGGTGATAGACGCCAAAGAGGATAGGCTGAGCTTCTCGTTCAAATGAGCCTGATCCCAAGACTTTCGCCCTATAGTTTCATCTTCCCAGATCCAAAAGAGGCCAGCCCGGAGGGGCTGGTGGCATATGGGGGCGATCTACATCCCCAACGGGTGCTCGCTGCCTACAAGCGTGGGATCTTCCCATGGTACAACGAGGGCGATCCTATCCTATGGTGGTCGCCAGATCCCAGGCTCGTACTCTATCCCCAAGATATCAAGATCTCCAGATCACTCAAAAAGAGCCTCAAAAAGTTCGAAGTGCGAGTCGATACCGACTTTCGTAGTGTGATCACCAGCTGCAAAGATATCAGAAGCGAGACATGGATACTTCCAGAGATCGTGGAGGTCTTTTGCCAGCTGCACGAGATGGGTTTTGCCCACAGTATCGAGACCTACAAAGATGGAGAGCTGGTAGGTGGGCTCTATGGTCTTAGCCTTGGAGCCGCCTTTTTTGGCGAGAGCATGTTTAGCCGAGTGAGCGACGCATCCAAAGTGGCACTGGTGCATCTGTGCCAGATAGCTGAGGAGTTTGGCTTCGACTTCATCGACTGTCAGATCCCAAGTGAGCATCTCAAGCGCTTAGGAGCTGTGGAGATCGGCAGAGCCCGCTTTTTGGAGGAGCTGCACAGCGCCTTGCAAAAGCCTGGATACTACGGAAAATGGAAGATTAAGCAATAATTGGCTACGCTTGAAAGAAAAAAGGTGGTAGCATGTATCTTGAAAGTATCGATTTTTCTTTGTGGGCCGATTTTATCGAGAGAGAATTTCTCAAGAGCAAATTCAAAGAGCTCATAGCCCAAAACATAATCAACGGCGCTACGAGTAACCCGGCGATTTTCAAAGAGGCGATTTTGACCTCCCCTGCCTACAAAGAGCAGCTCCAAAGCCTCCAAGGCCTCGATCCCAAATCCAAATACGAAGCCTTGGCCATCACCGACATCCAGCAAGCGGCCGATATTTTACGGCCACTCTACGACAAAGGGGACGAAGGATTTGTAAGCTTGGAAGTTGATCCCAGGCTCGCCGATGACGCCGAGGGGACGGTAGAAGAGGCCAAGCGGCTCTTGCAGGCCATCGATAGGCCAAACGTGATGATCAAAGTCCCCGTCACGCCAGCTGGATGTGCGGCGATAGAGGAGCTGGTAGGTGAGGGTATCCATGTCAATGCCACGCTTATCTTTTCACCCAATCAGGCCGACGAGTGTCTGGATGCGATGGAGGGAGGCTTCAAAAAAAGTGACAAGAGCCACTGTGTGCTGAGTGTCTTCGTCAGCCGCTTCGATAGGAAGCTCGATCCACTGCTTCAAGCCAAAGGGCTGCCTACTGGGAAAGTAGGGATCATGAACGCCGCCAAGATCTACAATATGGTCAAAAAGAGAAATCTGCCCAATACCAAAACGCTCTTCGCCAGTACGGGAGTCAAAGGGGGAGACTATCCCCCACACTACTACATCAGCCAGCTTCTCGCTCCTCATACCATCAACACCGCTCCTATCCACACCATCGAAGCCTTCGTCCAAAGCGGTGACAAGGAGCCCAAGCTGCCGATCCCCCATGAAGAGATCGAGAAGTTCTTCGCCACCCTCAAAGCCAACGGCATAGATATGAAGCAGGTCTATCACGAGCTGCTTCAAGAGGGTCTCAAGGCCTTCGTGGAGGCTTTCGAGCAGATACTCGAGGAGCTACGATGAGAGAAACCCACTTCGATCCCGCCTCTCACGACTACCGGATGACCAAGCTGGCGCGCCACTATCTGCGACAGCTCATCGAATATGGAGGCAGCGACCTTCACATCAAGGCCAATGCTCCGATCTATGCGCGGGTGGGAGGAGACATCATCCCCATTTCCAAAGAGCGGATCTCCAAAGAGGATGCGCTGCTTTTGGCCAAAGAGCTGCTCAAAGGCCGCTTCAAGGAGCTGGTGGAACAAAAAGATGTGGATTTGATGTTTATTTTGGATGAGGAGCACCGATTTCGGGTCAATGTCTTTTTCCAAATCGACGGAGTGTCGGCGGTCTTTCGTGTGATTCCTACCCAGATCAAGAGTATCGAGGAGCTAAAGCTTCCCGAGCAGGTAGAAAAGATTGCCAAGCTCAAACGGGGGCTCGTGCTGGTGACCGGGATTACCGGAAGTGGAAAATCCACCACCATGGCGGCACTTCTGCACGCCATCAACACGCACCGAGCCGAACATATCATCACCATAGAAGATCCTGTAGAGTTCGTGCATAAAAATATCAACTGTATCGTCAACCAGCGAAGCTTGGGACAAGATACTCCCTCCTACGCCAGGGCTCTTCGAGCGGCCCTTCGAGAGGATCCCGACATCATCGTCATCGGAGAGATGAGGGATCTGGAGACCATCGAGATGGCCTTGCATGCGGCCGAGACGGGCCACCTGGTGCTCTCCACTCTTCATACTCTCGACGCCAAGGAGACGGTCAACCGTATCATCTCCGTCTTTCCCAGCGAGGAGCAAAACCGTATCCGCGTGGTATTGGCTTCGGTATTGGAAGCGATCCTCTCCCAACGACTCGTCAAAACCAAAGATGGGGGTAGAAGAGCTGCATTGGAGATCATGTTCAAGACCCAACGCATAGCGGAGTTGATCATGAACAATCAAGAAAACGAACTCTCCGAAGCGATCGAGGCGGGAGAGGTGTATGGGATGCAGACCTTCGACCAAGCTCTTCTCAAGCTCTACGAAGAAGGCGTGATCGACGAAGAGGAGGCTCTCTCCCACGCCTCTTCGAGAGCCGATCTGGCCCTCAAGATCAAAAAGCATAAAGATGAAAAACAGATCAATATCGTCGGTGGACAAGAGGGAGTCATTGGCCTAAAAATTTAAGATAGTATAAAACTTTTTTGGATATAATTAGCGCCTATTTTAGAGTAAAGGAAGCAATATGTTAGAAGGCATCGTTAGAGAGAGTACCGGAAAAAAGGCGACGAAAGCCTTGCGACGGGATGGTTATCTAATTGCCAACATCTATGGAAAAGGATTTGACAACATCCATGCGGCGTTTAAAAAGGGTGAGTTCATCCGAAGCGTACGCCACAAAGATAGTCTCGCTTTTCCAGTGAAAGTGGGTGATAAAGAGCTCAAAGTGGTAGTCCAGGAGTACCAAAAAGATCCTGTGACCTACGATCTGCTGCATGTGGATCTGATGGTAGCGCAGCCTGGTGTGGTGACCTATTATATGGTACCTATCAAGGTAGTGGGCACTCCGATCGGTCTGAAAAACAAAGGGGTACTCGTCACCTCCAAACGACGTATCAAGGTCAAAGGTGCTATCGAAAACATTCCTGATAGTATCACATTGGATGTGAGCAACCTCGATGTGGGCGATGCGATCTTGATCCGAGATATCGAGCTTCCTGAAGGCGTAGAGCATATGACACCTGAGCACGTTGCAGTCGTCGGTGTGGTCAAAGCCAAGTAATGTATCTCATCGTCGGTCTGGGCAATCCCGGAGCGAAGTATGAAAAGAATCGCCACAATGTAGGGTTCATGGTAGTCGATCGCCTGATCGACCGCCTAAGCCCAACCCCAATTTCCAAAAAAGAGTTCAAAGGCGAGCTCTACAAATCCCAAGATATCTTGCTGCTCAAACCCTCCACTTTCATGAATCTCAGTGGCCAAAGTGTACTGGCTGTCAAAAATTTTTATAAAATTCCATTGGAGCACATTATTGTCATTCATGATGATCTGGATCTGCCTTTGGGCGCTCTTCGCTTCAAAAAAGGTGGGAGCAGTGGTGGGCACAATGGCCTCAAATCGATCGATGCCCTGGTAGGATCGGAGTATCTAAGGGTTCGCTTCGGTATAGGGCGCCCCGAGCGCAAAGAGCAGGTGATCTCCTATGTGCTCAGTGACTTTACACCCGAAGAGTTGGAGTGTACCTTGCCGGTCTTGGACAAGGCCGCCGAAGCCGCTTTGGCATTGACGAGTCAAACTCTCGAAGAGGTAAAAGCCCGCTACTCCCAAAAAGGGGTAGAGTGTAAAGAGATGTGATGGCGAGCAGATATCTGGGGATTTTATATCTTAAGTACTTTTTCTCCATTCTTTTTTCGCTGGTGCTCTTTTTCGTGGGGCTCGATTTTTTGCAGGCTCTTCGCTCCTTGCCATCTTCGGCAAATTTGCAGATCCTTTATGCGATGTACCGCTTCTTCAATGGTGTCGATCTGCTCTTTCCTATCACGCTGGTGTTTGCGATGATCTCACTCAAGCTTCACCTCATACGCTCCAATGAGCTGGTGGCCTTCTATGCGGCAGGATACAGCAAAAAAGCTCTCATCCGCCCCCTTTTCATCATCGCTGTGGCTTTGACGCTCTTTTATCTCGTGCTGCATATGACCTCTTTTAGCTATGCGGACGAGTATGCCAAAAATATCCGAAAATTCCACACCTTCGTCAGCTCCACCAAAAATCTCTTTTTCAAATACCAAAACAGCTTTGTCTACTTCGACGAGCTTATCCCCTTGCAAAAGAGTGCGAAAAAAGTACGAATATTCGATCTTAATGGCAGCGAGCTTGCTTCACTGGTTTTGGCCAAAAAGGCCACTTTCGAGCAAAAGAGCTGGCATCTACCTCAGGCTACCATAGTGGAAAAACTCCCCCACAAAATTGCCATCCATCAGCAAGATATCGATACACTTAGAGGCTACAAACCCAAAATTCTCGATAGTGTCTACGAGGGAAAGACCGCCATTTCGCTTTTGGATGCCATTTATGCTCTTAGGCTTCTCAAAGAGCAAAATATCCGTACCAAAAAGCTCGAAGCCGTCATACTCTACCAACTCTTTTTCCCTTTCTTCGCCCCTTTTTTGATGGTGATCATTTTTTATTTCGTTCCTATCACCGCACGGCTTGGCAATCTTGGGCTTTTTAGCTTTGGAGCGATGTTGGCTGCACTCGTTACTTGGGGGGTGCTGTATGCTTTGGCCAAACTGGCCTTTACCGAATCGATCGATCCGGTGGTGGCGATCGTCTTGCCCATACTTTTGCTTTTTGGGACTGCTCTTTGGTTTTATAAAAAGTTTTAGTACTTTTTTGATAATATTGGGGCAAAAAAGGAGTCCCCTTGGATTATGGCAAGTTGGCCCAAAAGTACGACACTCCTTTGTACGTCTACGACTTTAACGAAGTGGCCAAGAACTACGAAGCGATCAAAGAGGCTTTCAAAGCCAGAAAATCTCTCATAGCCTATGCTATCAAGGCCAACTCCAACTTGAGTCTGCTCAAACTTCTGGCCGATCTTGGCAGTGGAGCCGATTGTGTGAGTATCGGTGAGATCAAGCGAGCGCTGCTGGCAGGTATCCCGCCATACAAGATTATCTTTAGCGGTGTGGGTAAGCGTGACGAGGAGATCGTCGAAGCGCTCGAAAAAGATATCTTGTATATCAACATCGAAAGCGAAGCCGAGGGAGACAGAGTGGAGCAGATCGCCAAGGAGCTTGGCAAGGTAGCGAGAATCAGCGTGCGGGTCAATCCAAACATCGATCCAAAAACCCACCCCTACATCTCTACGGGGCTAAGCGAGAACAAATTTGGTGTAGATATCGATACGGCCAAACGGCTCTACCTTTTGGCCAAAAAGAGTCCATACCTAAATCCTGTGGGCATACACTTCCATATCGGCAGCCAGTTGACCGAGATAGATCCCATCAAAGAGGCGAGCGCTATCGTCGCCGATCTGGTGCGATCCTTGCAAAAGATCGATATCGATATCAAATTTTTCGATGTGGGCGGGGGCTTAGGGATCAGATACAAAGATGAACAGACCATCGAACCTTACCACTACGCCCAGGCGATTCTCTCCACTCTCAGTGGTCTTGATGTGACGATCGTGTGTGAGCCGGGGCGATTTATCGTAGGCAATGCCGGAGTTTTCCTCACTCGGGTACTCTATGAAAAGCGCACGGCCTCCAAGCGCTTTATCATCGTCGATGGGGCAATGAACGATCTGCTTCGCCCAAGTCTCTACAACGCCTATCACGAAGTAGAAGTAGTGGGCAAAGAGGGCGAGGGAGAGCCAGCAGACGTGGTGGGGCCGGTATGCGAGAGCGGCGACTTTTTGGCCAAGGATCGTCCACTGCCTCCTACTGAGCCCGGAGATCTGATTGTGGTCAAGAGTGCAGGGGCCTACGGGTTTGTGATGAGCAGCAACTACAACACACGACCCCGTCCAGCGGAGGTAGCTATCGAGGAGGGCAAGGATCGACTCATTCGAGAGCGGGAGCACTTTGAGGATCTGGTGGAAAAAGAGATAAGGTTCATGGTGTGAACTTCTTTATCGATGTGCAAGGGACCTTGATCGACGATACGAAGAGACTCCCTATTCCTGGGAGCAAAGAGTTTATCGAGGCGCTCAATCAAAAGCAAATTCCTTATGTGGTGATCACCAACAACACCAAGCAGCCCTCAAAAGATTTTATGGCATATCTTAGAGGGCTGGGATTTACGATCGAGCGCTATATCGATCCTTTGATGGTGCTCCAAGAAGTGCTGACGGCCAAAAAAGTCGCCGCATATGGGGTGGAGGGGTTTTTGAGGGTTTTACAAGATTTGGGTTATGAGCTTGACTATGAAAATCCCGATGCTGTGGTGCTCAGTGTCAAAGAGGATTACGATTTTGCAACCTTCGCCCAAATCGACGAGTTTTTGCTACGTGGTGCCAAGCTTTTTGGGATGCACCAGACCTCACTGTACGCCAAAGGCTCCAAGCGCTATCCGGGTGTGGGAGCGCTTTTGGCCATGTTCGAGTTTGCTTGCGGGGTGGACTCACAGGTCGTCGGCAAGCCTTCACCCCTTTTTTACGAGAGGGCTCGTCAGATGATAGGAGTGGATTTTAGCGATATCACCATCATCAGCGACGATGCCGTGGGGGATCTGGTAGGTGCCAAAACGCTTGGTATGAAGACGATATTGGTCCTTAGTGGCAAGATCAAAAAACCTGAGGAGGTGGTGTCCAAACTGCCCCAAGAGCTGCGTCCGGATATAATATGTAAAGATATCTACGAAGCTGGCAAAATCTTAGGAGTGTTATGATGGAAAAAAAACTCAAACAGCTGCGCCAACAGATCGATGCGATCGACGACGAGATACTGGAGCTCCTCAACAAACGGATGGAGGTGGTCAAAGCCGTAGGAGAGCTCAAAAACAGCTCCAACGCCCCTATCTACCGCCCGGAGCGAGAGATCGAGATTCTTCGCCGCCTCAAAGCCAAAAACCAAGGACCTCTAAATGACAGTGCGATAGAGGCGATCTTTTTGGAGATCTTCGCAGTCTCGAGAAATCTGGAGCGTCCAGAACGAGTGGCCTATCTGGGACCGGAGGGGAGCTTCACGCACCAAGCGGCTGAGAGCCGATTTGGGGCGATGAGCGAGTATCTGCCCACCCACTCCATTCCAGCTGTCTTCAAAGCAGTAGAAGCTGGACAGGCAAAATATGGCGTAGTACCCATCGAAAACTCCATAGATGGTGTGGTGGGAGAGACATTGGATCTTCTGGGTAAAAGCGATCTAAAGATCGTGGCGGAGTCCTATATGCCGATCCACCACTCCTTGGCCTCTTTGGAAGAGAGTATCAAAAATATCAAGCGCATCTACTCCAAAGATATCGCCTTTGGTCAGTGTCGCAACTTTTTGCAAGAGCATTTTGAGGATGTGGAGCTCATCCCCGTAGAATCTACCGCCAAAGCGGCCAAACTGGCATCAAAAGAGCCCCACAGTGCGGCAATTTGTTCCAATATCGCGGCAAAGCTGTACAATCTGCCTATACTTTTTGAAAATATTGAAGATGTGCATACCAATCAGACCAGATTTATCGTGCTGAGTGATTTTAAAAACCAAAAAAGCGGCTTCGACAAGACCTCCATTTTGGCCAAACTCAAAGATAGGCCCGGGGCGTTGGTGCGATTTTTGGAGGATTTCGACAAAGCCCATATCAACCTGACCAAGATCGAATCGCGTCCTGCGGAGGATAAAGATTTTAGCTACTGGTTCTATATCGATTTTGACGGCCATATCGACGATGAAAATGTACAACAGGTCTTGGGCCGTCATATCGAAGAGATCAAGTGGCTTGGAAGCTATGCCAAGGAAAGAGGCAAAGATGAGATTTAACGAAACACTTAAAAATATCAAAACCTACGAGGCTGGCAAACCTATGGAGCTGGTGGTGCGGGAGTTTGGCATAGAGCCAGATCGCATCGTCAAACTCGCCTCCAACGAAAACCCCTACGGCACGCCCCCAAAAGCCAAAGAAGCGGTGGCAAAGGCCGCCGGGCGGATGCATCTCTATCCAGACGATAGTATGTATGAGCTAAAGAGGGCTCTTGGTCAGCGCTTTGGTATCGATTCGAAGGAGCTTATCATTGGAGCCGGCAGCGATCAGGTGCTCGAGTTTTGCGCCAGAGCCATATTGAATCCAAAAAGCAAGGTGCTCATGAGCCGTATCACTTTTGCCATGTACGAGATCTATGCGGCTCAGCAGGGGGCCAAAGTGATCAAAAGCAGCTGCTACCGCCACGACCTGGATGAGTTTTACAAGCTTTACAAAGACCATCAACCCGATATCATCCATATCTGTACGCCAAACAATCCCACAGGAGACGCGCTGGATCGAGACTATCTGTATGACTTTTTGGCCAAAGTGGAGGAGCCCCTCGTCATTGTCGATGGGGCCTATATAGAGTACGCCGCTTGGAAAGATTCCAAAAAGCGAATCGATCCTAAAGAACTGATCGAGAAATTTCCAAATGTTCTTTATCTTGGTACCTTCTCCAAAGCCTATGGACTTGGCGGGATGCGTGTGGGATACGGTATCGCCAATAAATCCATTATCAGCCAGCTCTACAAGCTTCGCCCACCCTTCAACGTCACTACCCTCTCACTCGTTGCGGCCCAGGCGGCGTTGGAGGATGAGGAGTTCGTACGCCAAAGTATCGAGAAAAACTTCGCTCAGATGGATCGCTACGTGCAGTACGCCTTGAAGCGGGGACTCGAGTTTATCGACAGCTACACCAACTTCATCACCTATATCTTACCACAGCAGATACCATCACAAGAGGTGGCCGAAAAACTATTACGGCGAGGGGTGATCGTGCGAGATCTCACGAGCTACGGCCTCAACGCTCTTCGTATCACCATAGGTACACCCCAGCAAAACGATAGACTCTTTAGTGAACTGGACGAGGTGCTCGATGGATATTAAAAACTATTCGATAGAGCAGCTCGAAGAGCTCTCCCAAAAAATCAGAGAGCGGATTTTGGAGGTGGTGAGCCAAAAGGGTGGGCATCTAAGCTCCACTTTGGGGGCTGTGGAGCTGATCGTGGCGATGCACTACGTCTTTGATCCGGCCAAAGATCCCTTCATCTTCGATGTGAGCCACCAAGCCTACGCCCATAAGCTGCTGACGGATAGGTGGGAGCGGTTCGATACTTTGCGCCAGTTTGGCGGTATCAGCGGCTATACAAAACCCAGCGAATCGCCCTACGACTACTGGGTAGCAGGACACAGCTCCACTTCCATCTCGTTGGCTGTAGGAGCCGCCAAGGCGATTGCTTTGAAGGGCGAAGATCGCACGCCTGTGGCGATGATAGGCGATGGGGCGATGAGTGCCGGGATGGTCTACGAGGCTCTCAATGAGCTGGGTGATCGCAAATATCCGGTAGTGATCATTCTCAACGACAACGAGATGAGTATCGCCAAACCCATAGGGGCACTCAGCAAGTATCTAAGCAAAAAGATGGCCAGTCCCTTTTATCAAAATATGAAAAAGCGCACCGAACAGCTTTTGGCTCATCTGCCAGAGTCCGCCACCTACATCGCCAAGCGCTTCGAGGAGTCGCTCAAGCTCATTACTCCCGGCATCTTGTTCGAGGAGCTCGGTATCGACTACATAGGTCCGGTGGATGGGCATGACCTTAAGGTCCTCATCGAGACATACCGCATCGCCAAGGAGATGAAAAAGCCCGTCATCATCCATGCCCAGACCCTCAAAGGCAAGGGCTACAAGATAGCCGAGGGGTACTACGAGCATTGGCACGGAGTGGGGCCTTTTGATCTCTCCACCGGAGAACCTCTTAAAAAGGGCGGCAAACCCAGTGCTACCTCCATCTTTAGCAAGGCGTTGTTTGATTTGGCCAAAAAAGATGAAAAAATTGTGGGAGTGACGGCTGCCATGCCAAGCGGAACAGGGCTCAAGCCTTTGCTCGAAGAGTTTCCTAATCGCTTTTGGGATGTGGGAATCGCCGAGCAGCATGCGGTGACCTCCATGGGCCCTTTGGCCAAAGAGGGGTTCAAGCCCTTTGTGGCGATCTACTCCACCTTTTTGCAGCGAGGCTACGATCAGGTGATCCACGATATCGCACTTATGGATGTGGGAGTGAAGTTCGCTATCGATCGAGCGGGTATCGTGGGCGAAGATGGAGAGACCCATCAAGGGGTCTTCGATATCAGCTACCTTCGTCCCATTCCCAATATGCATCTTTTTGCTCCAAGAGATGGGGCGACTCTTCAGGAGGCTGTCAAATTTGCCTACTCTTTCGATCGTCCCTGCGCCTTTCGCTATCCCAGAGGTGCCTTTGTGCTCGAAGAGGAGTTTGCGGCCACTCCATTCGAACTTGGCAAGGCCGAACTTTTGATAGATGAGGGGG
>JALWZJ010000166.1 GCA_027002625.1 Campylobacterales bacterium | reverse complement strand
CTTTAGTAGGTGGTAGAGTTTCGCTTTGCCTATATTTGGATATTGTTCTTTGAGTCTGCGAATCTCTTGCACAATTTCCAAAGGCGCTTTGGATTGACGCACTCTTTTTGGTCTTTTTGATTTGGGATTCAGAGCTTTTATATCTCCTTTTACTTTTTTTAGTTTTGCTTTCCATCGATAGAGTGTTCTTCGACTTACTCCAAATGCCTCTATTGTAGCCTCTAATCCGTATTTCTCCCAAAATGCCAATATCTTTACTCTTCTTTTTGCCTCTTCGCTTATCATAAGCGAATTGTAGTAAATCCTCTCTAATCTTTTATATCCCTTTACTCCTACCAAACCTTATCTGATTTGCACTCTTCACTCCTTGGAGAGTGCCATATGTTTTTGAACTTATGCAGAGCTTTTTTCTATAAATTCCACATTGCCCACTTTGATCTTTTTGATCTTCATTTCTCGCTCCAACTCTCGTACCATCGCCTGACTTTGCTTGTCGAAAAGATAGGCGATATCTTCTTGGGTGAGGGGTCTATGAGCCAGTAGATCCAAGATCTCCTCTTTGCTGAGATTGGTAAAGTAGTTTTGGCCAAAGTGGCGTGAGACAATGGTGACGGGAAGTCCATGAAGTTCACGGCTTAGCTCGAAAAGCCGCTCGTAGCTGACGGGTTCTACATTGTAGGCTGGTGGGCGATCTATCGTCCCCACATCTACCCGATCTGGCTTGATGCGGCGCAATACTTGGCCAAGCCTTGCAAACTCTTCTCGTTTGTCGTTGATCCCCTTGACCACCAGCACTTCGATCACCAAAAGCCCTGGGTAGACTCTTCGAAACTGCTCCATGCCTTGTATGATCTGCTCCAATGATATGCTCTTTAGCGGTCTGTCGAGCCGCTTGAAGCATCTTTGCGTGGCGCAATCGAGTGAGAGCTTGACGATATCGAGTTTGGCCAAAACTTTTTGGATTTGTGGCTCGTGGATGCGACTGGCGTTGGAGAGGATGAGGAGCTTTTTGTCTTGCTTGATTTTATTGAGTTCGTCGATGAGTTCATCCAGGTGAGGGTAGAGAGTAGGCTCCCCATTGGCGGTGATGGTGATCACCTCCACATCTAAAAATCTTTGGAGCGCCTCTTCCACCTCCTTTACTACCTTTTCCACCGAAGGAGGGTTTGGGATATGATCCACGGGCTTGGCCGGTTCGAGCTCGCAGTAGAGGCAGTCGAAGTTGCAGGCTTTATGCTCTGGGCTTAGATCGATACCCAGTGAGAGCCCAAAGCGCCTGGAAGGCACGGGACCGAAGATGATGCTCATCGTCTGGTCAGGTCGTGGACCAGCTCCACCAGATATTTGGCGTTTTCTACCGGCAGATCCGGCAGCATACCGTGGCCCAAGTTGAAGATATGCCCAGGCTTTGCTCCCATCACCTCTATGATTTTCTCTACTCCCTCTTTCGTGGCCTCTTTGGAGTAGAGTCTCGTTGGCTCCATATTGCCTTGCAGCACATATCGATCCCCAAGCTTCTCTTTGGCCAACTCCATAGGAGTTCCCCAATCCACGCCAAAGACATCGAATCTGCCGTAGATATCATCCAAATATCCAGCTATACCTTTGGGAAAAAGAATTACCGGAATTCCAGGGTAGCGCTCTTTCAAAAACTCGGCGATATCGACCATATAGTCCCAGCTAAACTCGAAAAATTTCTCTTTTTCCAACGCACTGGCCCAGCTGTCGAAGATCTGGACTGCATTGACGCCCGCTTCGATCTGCTTGACAAGATAGGCTTTGACGGCTTCTGTGATCTTGATCATGAGGGCGTGCATGAATTCGGGTTCGGTGTAGATGAGCTTTTTGATGGTGGCGTATGTTTTGGAGCCGCTACCTTCGACCATGTAGGTGGCCAGCGTCCATGGAGCACCACTAAAGCCTATGAGAGCTTTGTCTTTAGGGAGTTTTTTGCGTACGATCTTGATGGTCTCGTAGACATATGTGAGGCGCTCTTCTGGAAACTCGTAGAGCCTCTCCATATCCTCCCATGTACGCACAGGGTGAGGGAATACGGGGCCTTCTCCCTTTTCGAACCGCAGCTCCATCCCCATCTCCAAAGGGATCACCAAAATATCGCTAAAGAGTATCGCCGCATCCACATCCAAAATCCTTACCGGCTGCAGCGTCACCTCCGCGGCGAGCTCGGGATTTTTGCACAGGCTCAAAAAATCACCGGCCTTTTGGCGCACCTCCATATATTCGGGCAGATAGCGCCCAGCCTGGCGCATCATCCAGATAGGAGTGTAGGGGGTGGGTTTACGAAAACAAGCGTCGATAAAAATCATGATACATCCTTAATGTGATTCTGAGCCTTTGTGCATGAAAAATAGAGCCAGTCCCAAAGCGAGGATGGAGAGCGAGAGGTAGAGCATCTCCAAAGGTCCTTGGTACTCCATGTTGATCACCCGCTTGAAGAAGCTGACGATCAGGACCATGATGATCACTTTGGCCAATTTGTCCTTGAGCTGGTCCAGGTCTTTGATCTTCAAAATCCCGCTCGACTCGCTCTGTTCGGCAGGATCTATCTTGGAGATGAAAAGCTCGTACAGACCGAAACTAAAAAGCAACATCACCACGGCGATCAGATACAGATCCACAGCTCCGATGATATCGCCCACGATCTTTTCATGAAAATTGGCAGGATGGTGGCCGCTGCTCATCACCTCGTAGGTGTAGTGGGCCACATGGTAGATGTCGGCACTCGCCACCACGAAAAGGATCACAGCTCCTATCATTCCAAAAACCACGGCTGTGAGGATAAAGAGGCGCCCTTCCCACAAAAGCCACTCGAACGCTTGCTCTAAATATTTCATTCGCTCTCCATTTCAAGCCATTTTTGCGCTATTCTGACGGCATTTGTCGCCGCTCCTACTCTAAGGTTATCCGCCACTACCCACATATGTAGTACGTTGTCACGATAGATATCTTTTCGTATACGCCCTACGAAAGTCTCGTCCTTGTCCACCACCATTATCGGCATGGGATAGAGTTGGTTGGCCGGATCATCCACCACTACGATATTTTTGCCATTTTCCAAGGCTCTTCTGGCTCCCTCGGCGTCCACATCCTTCTCGCACCATACCGTCACCGCTTCGCTATGCCCTCGTAGCACCGGTACACGTACACAGGTAGCTGAGACCTCGATGTTTTTGTGCATGATCTTTTTGGTTTCATTCACCATCTTCATCTCTTCTTTGGTGTAGCCGTTGTCGAGGAATTTATCGATTTGTGGGATGACGTTGAGGGCTATTTGGTGAGGGAACTTTTTGTGCTCGCTCTCGTCGAGCTTGAAGGCAAAAA
>JALWZJ010000165.1 GCA_027002625.1 Campylobacterales bacterium | reverse complement strand
TCGAAAATAGAGGAGGGGCTACGAAGCGGAGGGGTCTTCCTCATCCAGACATTCACACCCCACTCCGATATGAATCCCAAATTCACCATCGAGCCACAAGAGCTTCTAAGAGCTTTTGAGGGGCTGCACGTACTATACTACGACTGCTTCGATGAAGAGCGACAAGTAGTCTTGATAGCCCAAAAAGATTAGAGGGCTATACCTTCCCAGAAAAAATCCACATGCTTCTCGAAAATGGAAGAGAGCGAGTGGGTAGGGCGCTCATCCATACGAAAGAGGGTGATCTCCAATCGATAATAAAAAAGAGGTGCAAAAAATTCTTGAGCCATCAAGATCGGATCGCCCGAGCGGATCAATGCATGCTGCATCATCACGAAAAAAGCGGTAGAGAGCTTTTTGATATTTTCATCGAAAAAATATTTCAAAAACTGCTTACGCACTTCGTCACTTTGCATGATCTCGAGCATAATGATACGAAAGAGCTTTTCGTTTCTCGCATCGAAGCTCAACTCCTTGATCGTGGCGGCGAACTTCATCAAATAGTTTTTTCCCTCTATGGCATCCTTCTCGGGTGGATGGTTTTCAAAAAAGTCGTCGAAGGGGGTGGTGAACAAAGAGGCCAAGATCGTCTTGAAGATCTCCTCTTTGTTTTTGAAGTGGTTGTAGATGGCACTCTCCCTGATACCCACGGCCTTGGCTATCTTCCTCACAGAGGCTCCTTTGTATCCATAGAGGGCCATCAGATCCATCGCGGCACGCAGTATTTTTTCTTTCGTATCCTTCGCTACTTTGGGCTCTTCTTGGACTTGAGACATGGGATTCTCCTTAAAAAGAACGCTTGTTAACATAGCTGTGAACAAACGTTCATAGAATTTAGGCTATTGGTTAACGCCTGTTAATACTTATAATAACGAAAGTTCACTTATGCGAATTTGAAAATTTTGCATTATTTTCGATGGCGAGAGGAGCCGAACCGTCAAAAGATAAAAGTTTGAAAATTATAGTTTTCAATACTATTGGTAATATTTGGAGTTTTTTCTATTGAAATCTCTTCATATTCTCCTTATGCCTTTTTGGATACAATGAGCAATAAAATCAGTGAGGAAACGGTATGAAATATCCTCTGGATTTCAAGGATAGCTTCGAAGATACTCTTCGGTTCTGGATAGAACGCTATATCCGCTTCAAGCTCACCTCACTCTCCAACCGCCAAGTCAAAGATCCACAAAAGCTCTCCCAGGTCATCCAGCAGCTCACCATAGGCACATCCTCTCTCAAGGAGCTCTCCCAATTGGCCAAAGAGGCACGAAATGCAGGACTCATCGGGATCAATACCTACTATAAACCTCTCGAAAAACTCTACGATTATCTCAACGCCTTGGGACCGGCCAGCCTCAAAGAGATCGACGAAGAGACGCTCGTCGATTTTCTCACCTCCGCCACAGCAGGTCTAAGTGACGCTACCAAAAAAAACTACCGCATCGCCTTGATCAACTTTTTTGGCTATATCGACAAAAACAACGAAGACAAACACCTTTTTGACATCGAGCTCAAAAACTGGGGAGGCCTCAGAGGCAAAGCTGGCCAAAAACTGCCCGTGTATCTAAGTGAAGAGGAGATCGCCACCTTTTTGGAAGCTATAGATACCTACCCTTTTCGCTCGGATGTAGCCGCAAGAAACAGAGCTATCATCAAAACGATCCTTTTTACGGGTATTCGCGTATCCGAAGCCATCCATCTCACCACCAAAGATATGATCCCGCAAGGAGATGTCTATCTGATCAAAATCGTAGGCAAAGGCAACAAATCGCGAGTGGTTATGATAAAATCCGAAAAGATTCAAAAGGATCTGGATGAGTGGCTACAAAAAAGAAAATGCCAAGAGGGTCTTCTGTTTTGCAACAACAAAGGAGGAGCTTTGACGCAGGCCTATATCAGCAAGATGGTAGAAAAGATCTTGCTCAGCTGCGGCATACGCAAAGAGAAAAACGGTGCGCATATGCTGCGTCACACCTTCGCCACCCTCCTCTACAACAAAAGCAAAGATCTGGTTTTGGTCCAGGAGGCTTTGGGACATGCCAGTCTCGATACCTCCCGTATCTATACCCATTTCGACAAAGAGCGGCTTTTACAGGCTGCCAGCATCATGGACGACATCAAATAAAGGAGCGAAGATGAAAGAGTGCAACTCTCTCGAAGAGGTACGACAAGAGATAGACAAGATCGACGAGGAGATCGTCAAGCTGATAGCTCTTCGAAGCAAATATGTCAAGCAAGCAGCGAAATTCAAAGAGAGCGTGGAAGAGATCAAAAGTGACGAGCGGATCAACGATGTGCTAAGTCATGTCCGTCATCTCGCCGCGACTCTGGGAATTTCTCCAAATCTCGTGGCCGATATCTTTAAAATCTTGATCGACAAGATGGTGGAGATGGAGATCGAAGAGTTCAAAAACGGCGGAGCCTACTGAGCCTTTTTAGGCTTTTTTCGCTCTTTGGAAGTGGGCTTTTGGATCTCTATATAGATCTCTACCCTATTGTTTCGACGTGTGAGGAGTGGATTGTTCCAAGTATAGAGGGGTCTTGTATCTCCATAGCCTGATATGAAAAAGCGTGAAGGATCTACCCCTTTTTTCATCAGATACAAAGCCACGGCCTCCGCCCTTTTGATGGAGAGATCCCACGCATCCTGGATATCCGCTGGATGGGTCTTCTCTTGCAGCATCGCATGTCCTTGGACTTTGATATAAAATTTTTCCCTTTTTTGCAAATCCTTGAGCACCTTGGCCACCTCGTCCAAAGCTCTCTTCGCCTTGGGTGTCAGCCGGTAGCCACCATCTTCGAACAAGATATCGTCAAAAAGCCTGATCATCGCATACTTGGTGGTGATCGCTATTTGAAAAGCGTGGGAGGGTAAAAGGCGCTTGATACGCTTTTTGACCTTTTGGGCCACATCGGTCGTCAATGGAACGATAGGTGGGACCACACTGATCTTTTGTGGTTTGTAGTTGGGTTCACCCTGAAAATAGGAGAGAAATTTTAGCGCTTTGGTGATATCGACGGTACTCATGGCGTACAAAAGGATGAAAAAGGTGAGCAGCAGCGACATCAAATCGCCAAAACTCACCAGCCATCCAGGAATGCTTGGACACTCTTCGGGCTTTTTTTTGGCCATCGCTACCTCATATTCCAGACAGGTCGATCACGAACTCGACCCGTCTATTTTTGGCTCGTCCTTGGGGAGTGTCGTTGGGAGCGATAGGATCGTACTCTCCCCTCCCCTCGGCGGACAAAAATCTTGGATCATACCCACACTTGATAAAAAATCGCAAAATACTTATAGCTCGGTAAGCGGAAAGCTCCCAGTTGTTTTTGAACC
>JALWZJ010000164.1 GCA_027002625.1 Campylobacterales bacterium | reverse complement strand
ACGAGCTGGTCAATACCGGTATCATCGGACTGATCAAGGCGATCGACAAGTTCGACGACTCCAAAGCGCAGTTTTCCACCTATGCCTATATCAAGATCAGAGGCGAGATCCTCGACTATCTGCGAAGCCTGCACGTGATGCCACGAAGCATGCGAGAAAAGATCAAAAAAGAAAAAGAGGAAGGCAAGGATATCCCTCTATCCAATTTGGCTATAATGATCAGTATGGAAAAGGCCCTGGGGAGCGAGGAGGGGGCACCGAGGCTGATCGACATTATGGTGAGTGAGGATCTGAGTCCTGAGGATCAGGCGATCAGCTCGCAGATGGGGGATATGCTCATGGAGGCAATGGAACAGCTCAACGAAAAGGAGAGAAAGACACTGCAGATGTTCTTTTTCGAGGAGCGTGAGCCCAAGGAGATCGCCGCATATTTGGGGATTTCCCAATCACGGGTCTCGCAGATAAAATCCCAAGCGGTGAAGAAGCTCAAGGCTATCTTGAAGGATTTGGAGGAGCTATGAATCTATTGGCACTACTCTTTGCAAGAAAAGAGCCGATCCTTCGTGAGCAGAGTCCATCTGTACCGAAGCCCAGTGTGGATTTTGCCACGCTACTTGAGCGGATGCAAAAGGGAACCTCCACCAAGCTGCCGCAAACAGATCCTTTGGCCAAACCGCAACTTTGGGATACCACGATAAAAAATCGCCCACATCCCGACATAGTGGTCACTACTCCAAAAACTATTATTAAAGATCATCCTATCGCTCGTAAAGGCAAAAATTTTCAAGACAAAAAGAGTAAAACCTTCGCCTTGTCGCATAAGCCTTTGGTACGCTCCTTTATATCGTCGCAAGCTACAGCTTTCAAATCTGGCGGGGGTTCTACCAAAGCGGCTGCAAAGGGTGCAGCGCCTTTGGCCAAATCTTTGGAAACGCCCAAAGCTTCGCAAAGGTTCGCAAAAGAGGAAATGTCGCAAACGAAAAATATGGACCAAGTGGGACAAACGCCCAAAACGTCTCTTGCCACGCTTACACAGAAGCAGGAGCGAACGAAGATAGTCGAAGAGCGGCCAAAGAGCAGGCCAGCACAAAAAGATTTGGCCAAAGGTGAGCGCAAGAGCGTAGAAGACAAAGGGCTCGAAAAAAGAGAAGCACCCAAAAAGAGTTTCAAAAAAGAAAAGAGCCTTGATGAGCTATCGTATACTACGAGTCTCACACCCAATGTGCCCAAAACGGAGGCTCGCCAAGAGGCCCGGCCGATAAGAAAAGAGAAGCTCCACTCTTCCAAGCCTACCCATTCTGCAGCTTTCAAATCTGGCGGGGTTTCTACCAAAGTGGCTGCAAAGGGTGCAGCGCCTTTGGCCAAATCTTTGGAAGCGCCCAAAGCTTCGCAAAGGTTTGCAAAAGCGGAAGTGTCGCAAACGAAAAATATGGACCAAGTGGGACAAACGCCCAAAACGTTTTTTGCCACGCTTACGAAAAAGCAGGAGCGAACGAAGATAGTCGAAGAGCGGCCAAAGAGCAGGCCAGTACAAAAAGATTTGGCCAAAGGTGTGGCACGAGAGCCTGCAACACATATGCCACCAACACAAAAGGAGCCTGCCGTTCAAGAGCCTCTTCCAAGCAATGTGGAGCAAAAGGGGGCTCGCCACGCTTCATCCCTCCCTCATCCGCAAAGGCCACACCCCCAAAAGGCACTTCAAAAAGCTGAGTCCTCGGTGACGAAACCTTCCAAAAAAAGCTTGCCAAGCAAAGAGCCGACGATCCCGGAGGCCGTTCAGACCCATTTGGACAAAGAGATATCGAGCAATGATGGGCTCATGCCCAATATAGCTCATCCTGCCACACACCCTTCGCTCACAGAGGCAAAAAAGAAGAGTCTTTATCTGGATGCAAAAGAGTCGCCGATGGCAAAAACCAGATCTTCTGGGTCAAAAAAGAAGAGTGTCCATCTGGATGAGCATCCACTTGGCGAAGAGCTGCTGCAGTTATCGCAAAAGGCCGAGCCGATCACAAAAGAGTTTAAGCAGCGCGTAGAGCCATCTTTGCATCAAAGCTCGTTTGAAGATATCTCCAACAAAACCCAACACACGGCTGCCATGCAAGACTCTTTAGACCAAGGCGGGCAATCTTTCGAGCAGCACCAAGATTTGGCTCATACCGAGCATACCCATCCCCAAGAGCCAGAGCCTCAGATACCGGAACTTCAAAAACGGATCTTTACCATTCGGCTCGATCAGACCCATATCAATATCAACCTCACTGCCAAGCAATTGAGCCTCACCTTCTTCTCCTCCGCCACTTTTCATACCGATGGAAATCTGGGAGAGTTCGTAGAGGAGGTGATGCAGCAAAGCGGCTTCGACAAGTACAAAGTGACCCTTAAAGATAGACAAAAGCGTATCGAAATCCTCTCCAAAGAGTCCAGAACTTCTTCGAGTCCAAGAAGTGTGATCGATGTCAAGGTCTAAGCTTTTTCTATTTTTTTGCCTTTGTAGTCTGCTTTTGGCCAAACCGGCAGATACAAACCTCTCCAAAGAGCTCAAATACCTCTCCACCGTCTACGACAACGCGGTGCGAGACTTTCGCTCCGGCTCCTACTACGACGCTTTGGACGAATTTGCCTATCTGGCCAAATTTCCCAACACTCCCTACTATCTCTCTTCGCTTTTCATGCTGGCCAACACCTACCTCTACATCGGCAAACGAACAGGCGACAAAAAGTATTTCTGGGCGGCACAAAACTATCTCAATCTCTATCTGGCCAAAGGGGGTAAAAAGAGTGCCGATTACTACTATCTCAAGGCCAACATCTTCGAGAATTTGGGATTTTACGAACGGGCTTTGGCCAACTACACGATAGCTCTGAGCAAAGCCCAAGAAAAACCCCAAAAGCTCAAAATCGTCATGGGATTGCTTCGATCCAGTGTCTGGCTGCACAAGATCGATATGGCCACCAGGTATCTGCTGATTCTCAGCATCGAATCATTGGGCAAAAATCAGAAAAAAGAGTTTGAGTTTTTGCAAGGGATGTACCACTTCGCCAAAAAAGAGTATGAAAAAGCCTTGAAGTATTTCAAAAAGACTTATAGAAATTACGAGAGTTTTCTTATCGACAATCCCCAGTATTACTACCTCGTGGCGGAGACCGCCTACAGGCTTGGAGATCTACGCTTTGCCGAACAGCTCTTTCGCCGAATCCTCAGCTACGTCAAGAACAAAGATGTGCTGCAAAAGAGTTTGCTACGCATAGGAGATATCAAGTTTTTACAGCAGCGCTACAAGCCTGCCGCTGCCTCCTACATCCGCCTCGTCACCACCTATCCAAAGAGCCAATACGCCACAGTGGCCAAGCTCAAGCTGCTCTATCTTATCCATACCGACAAAAAACTTCGCTACTACATCAAAAAGTATATGCCAGAGGCTGATTTTTTGAAAGATCCCCAAAAGTTTGTCGTCACCACTTTGGTAAAGAATCGTACCAACTATATCGGGCTCTTCGCTTTGGCCAATTTTGGGATGGAGGCATTCGATCTAAGCTCAGACAAACTCTTCAAGCGTCTTGGCTGGGAGCTCTCTTTGGTCAGCCCCAGCAAACTCAAGTATGAGCATATCGAATATTTTCGCCGTTTGTGGGCGCCCTATCTCAAAAAGGAGGGAGAAAGAGTCTGCGATCTGTACGAGTCCAATCCCTCCTTTTTCTTGAAAGTCTTTGCCAAAGATGATCTGCTCCACGTAGCCAACGCCTTGAAAAAGTGTGAAAAAGGTACACTCTATCTTGGATTGCTGAGCCATTTGGCCAAAAAGTATCAAAAGAGCGACTTGTGGCTCCGCTACGCCAGAGCACTCTATGAAGCCAAGCGCTACAAGGAGGCGATGGAAGCTCTACAGCATAGTGGACGAAAAGGTTGCGACTACTACAAACTCCAAGCATCCATCTGCTTCGTAGGAGAGCTTGCATGCTCCAAAGATACCTACTCAAAAGTTCGTACAGCTTGTGATGGGAGGGATCTGTATGCCCATATATTTGGGATTTTATCCTCTTCGGATCCCACATATGCGACCAAGTTTTTGGAGAGAGATTGGAAGATTTTGGCCAAAGAGTATGAAAAAGATCCCGTGGTACGTAAATTCGTCCAGCTTTTGGCCAAGAGGCTGATCCAAAAGGAGCGATATGCTGATGTGGTGCGACTTCTTGGGCCTTTGGCCAAACAGATCCAAAAGGACTGCTTTTTGAATGGCGTATTATCTCTTTCTTATATTAGAATTGGTAAAATGAAGTACGCTCAAGAGCTGCTGGAGCGATCGGGCGAGTGTGAGGATGGGTGGTATCTTTTGGCCAAAAACGCCTTGGAAGATGCGAAGCTGATGCGAAAATTGAAGGGAATGTAGATGTGGGAAAAAGTGGATGCATTGACCAACAAGGCCTCTTTCTATCTGGAGCGCACCAAAGTGATCGAAGGAAACATCGCCAATGCGGATACACCCGGATACGCTCCCAAGGAGCTCCTTTTCGAAGAGGAGCTTCAAAAGAGTCTGGAGCTCAAAAAAGAGGACCCCAAACATATCGATCCAGAGTCCAGCGAAAGAGGATTTAAAGAGGTGACACTCTCCAATATCCGCGGATACGACGACAACAAGGTGGATATCCAGGAGGAGCTGGCCAAATTGGCGGAGAGTAGTATCATGTACAAAGCCTTGGGTGAAAATCTCAAAAAAGAGTTTTCCAAACTCAAGCTCGTCATCAGTGGGAGGTAAGAATGCTTTTTAAAGGTCTCGAAGTGGCCCAAACAGGGCTCTCGGTCCAAAAATATCGGATGGATATCGTCTCGAGCAACCTGGCCAATGCCGACAGCGTAGACGATGCGGGCAATCCTTATCGCAGAAAGATCCCCGTCTTCCAAGAGATCCTCGATACCCAAAACGGCTTGCCCCTTTCGAAGGTGGCGATAAGTGAGGTACTGCAGGACGACACCCCCTACAAACTCAAGTTCGATCCAAACAATCCCTTGGCGGACAAAAACGGCTACGTGAAGCTGCCCAACGTGGATCCGATGCGGGAGATGGTGGATATGATTTCGGCCATGCGAACCTACGAGGCCAATCTCACGGCCTTCAACACCCACAAAGAGATGCTGCTCAAAAGCATCGATATCATCAAAGTCTAAGGAGCATAGATGAAAATAGAAGGAATCGCTGCCACCGCCGCCCAGACGCTCCAGCCGGCCCATGAGGCCAAGCCTGGATTTTCGGATCTATTGGAGGAGTTCGTCCAAAGCGTCAATCAAGACCTTCACGCTTCTACCCAGGCTCAGCAAAAACTGATGGAGGGCAAGGTAGACAATATGGTGGAGTTGATGAGCACTATAGGAAAGGCTGACATCTCTTTGCGGCTCGCTACAGAGATACGCAACAAAGCATTAGAAGCCTATCAAGAGATCATGCGAATGCAGGTATAAGGTAGCAATTGGATATCCAACAGATCAAAGAGAAGCTAAAAAAAACTTTCCAAGACCAAAACTTTTTGAAAAATCTCTTCTTGGGGCTGGGGATATTGGCGATCGTGCTACTACTCTCGGCCCTTTTGTTTCAAAACGTCTCCAAGACCCGCTACGCCGTACTGTATACCCATCTCAGTCCCGACGATGCGGGCAAGATCCTTTCGGTATTGCAAGAGGAGAAGATCCCCTACAAAATAGAAGGGGATGGCTCCATCATCGAAGTACCCAAGGACAAAATCTACGACATCAGGCTCAAACTCGCCGCCAAGGGGCTTCCCTCCTCCAACGATGTGGGTTTCGAGATCTTCAACGAGCCCAAAATGGGCACCACCCACTTCCAAGAAAACATCAACTACATCAGAGCCATCGAAGGTGAGCTGGCTCGTACTATCAAGCGGATCGACGCCATCAAGGATGCCAGAGTCAATATCGCTTTACCCCAAGACTCCATCTTCGCCAGAGAAGAAGATGAGGCCAAAGCCTCGGTGGTGGTCTCTTTGTGGCCTGGCAAGGATCTGACCAAAGAGCAGGTCAAGGCGATCGTCTTTTTGGTCTCCCACGCCGTGCCCAAGCTCAAGCCCCAAAATGTGACGGTAGTGGACAATAGAGGACGAGTGCTCTCCGATCTTTTGGAAGAGGAGGAAAAAGATCTCAAAAGCATCGTCGATATCAAAAAGAAGATCAAGCGCGATATCGAAAAGAGTGTGCAGTCTATGCTGGCCCGTGCTTTGGGACCCCAAAAGGTGGTAGTACGAGCCAACGTGGATGTGGAAACCTCCAAAGTGGCCAAACAAGACGAGATCTACGATCCTGAGAGAGTGGCTGTGGTGAGTGAACGAAAGATCCAAGAAAAGAGCAAAGGGTATGAGAAGAAGCCTTTGGGTGCCCCAGGCACACCCACAAACGTCCCTGCCACCATCCGCACGGGCAATAACAACCTTTTGCTCGACAAAAACAAAAAGGATGTGACTACCAACTACGATGTGACCAAATCTTTGATCAAAACGGAGCAAAACATCTTCAAGATCAAGCGCCTCTCGGTAGGAGTGCTGATCGACGGCAAATATATCAAGACCAAAGACGCCAACGGCACCGAGAGAGTGGAGTTCATGCCCAGAAGCGAAGCGGAGCTCAAAGCCTACGAGGAGCTGATCAAAAGCGCCGTGGGCTTCGATCCTAAAAGAGGGGATAAGGTGACGGTGATCAGTGTACCTTTCGAGACCACCAAACCGCCATCTATCACCACGCCATCCGCCCAAGAGAGCCAAAAAAGGCTCATCCTCTACGCAGCCATCGGTGTGCTCTCTTTGGTGCTTTTGGGATTGCTTGGATATCTCTTCTTGCGTAGCAAAAGAGTCAAAAAAGAGCGCCTCGAAGCCGAGCGGTTGGCCGCTTTGCAAGCTGGAGCTCCAGGATACGAGGAGGCGGTCTCCGCTACTTCGGCTCTGCATGCCAAAGAGGCCGAGAGCTTTTCGCTTGAAAACGAACCCATCTACCAAAAGATCTTGGAGATCTCCCAAGAGCATCCAGAGCTCGTAGCCGATCTTATCAGCAAATGGATCAAGGAAGAGGGTAAATGAAGTTAGAACTCGACGACTTTTCCACCCTAAACAGGATCGAAGAGAAAAAAGAGGGCGAAGAGGCAAAGGAGGAAGGTCGAGAGATCCAGGAGCTGGAGCGCCTCTATCAAGAAAAGATCGCCCAATTGGAGAGGGAGTATAAGGAGCTTTTGACCAAAGTCTCCAAAGAGAGTTATGAGCAGGGCTTTGCCGACGCTTCTTCTAAGTTTCAAAAAGAGATGGAAGAAAAAATCACCCAAATCCGACAAGAGCTCACACTCCAAAAGCAGCGAGAGCTCGAAGAGCTCAAAGAGCACTACATCGACTTCGAAGAGGAGTACGATCGAAAGTATACTCTCTATCTCTCCAAATTTACCGATATCGTGATAGATAGTATGGGAGAGGTGCTTGAGTTCTTGTTTGTGGACAAGGCCAACACAGAGACGGTCAAGAGGGCTTTGGAGAAGCTACTGGAAGATTTTAGCAACTATTTGCCCCTGAGTATCCAGGTCAATCGCCATCTATATAAAGAGATCAAAGAGAAATTCACCAATGTCGAGGTCAAGAAAAACGAAGAGCTCAAAAACAACGAGTTCATAATAGAATTTCACGATTTCAAGATAGAAAATAGAATAAAAGAGAAGCTAAGCGTCATAAAAGATGAAATTAAAAGAGAGACTAAAAAACTTACCTAAATTTATCGTCAAGGGGCGTATCACCGGTGTGAGTGGGCCTATCATCGAAGCCTATCTACCCAATGTCTCCATCGGAGATTCGTGCTATCTCGAGAATGGCTTGGAAGCCGAGGTGGTAGGCTTCAAGGATGGCAAGACGCTGCTGATGGCCTACGACGACACCAGAGGGATCAAAGTGGGCAGCTTCATCGAAGCCTCCTTGGAGCCGGTCAACATCGGTGTGGGGGACGAGCTGCTTGGATGTATCATCGATCCTTTTGGTAATCCACTCAATAAACCCTATATCCGCTACTCCAACAAATACTATCTCAAAAACGATCCTCTCAATCCGATGCTTAGAGACCGTATCACGGAGCCTTTAGATGTGGGAGTGCGCAGTATCAACGGACTGCTCACCATCGGCAAGGGGCAGCGTATCGGGATATTCGCCAGTGCGGGAGTGGGCAAGAGTACGCTTCTTGGGATGATATCTCGCTACACCCAAAGCGATGTGAACGTCATCGCCCTCATCGGTGAGCGAGGGAGAGAGGTGAGGGAGTTCGTGGAGGATAACCTCAGCCAAGAGACGCTACAAAAGTCGGTGGTGGTGACGGCCACCTCCGATCAGACACCTTTGGCCAAAGTACGGGCGGTCTTCGTAGCCATAGCGATCGCCAGCTACTTCTCCAACAGAGGTAAAAACGTGCTCTTTTTGGTCGATTCGTTGACCAGACTCGCCATGGCCCAGCGTGAGATAGGCCTGGCCACCGGCGAGCCTCCCACCTCCAAAGGCTACACTCCCTCGGTCTTTTCGCTCCTGCCCAAGATCATCGAACAAGCTGGCACTTTTAGTGGCAAAGGGAGTATCACTGGTATCTACACAGTGCTGGTGGAAGGAGACGAGATCTCCAGCGATCCTGTGGCCGATGCTGCCGTGGGATTTTTGGATGGGCATATCGTGCTTTCGAAGCAGATGGCCCAAAAGAGGATCTTTCCCGCCATCGATCCACTCAAAAGCATCTCCCGGCTCACTCCTCAGCTGGTGGATGAAAAGACACTGCAGATGCAGTCTCGTTTCATCTCCATGATGGCCACCTATAGAGAAGCTGAGGATATGATCAATATGGGACTGTACAAAAAGGGAGCCTCCCCCCAGATCGATCAGGCGATCGCATATAAAGATATTTTGGAAGATTATCTGCGCCAGCCGATGAACGAGCGGGTCGATCTGGAACGAAGCTTTCGCCAGCTCGAAGAGATCGTCAAAGAGTGAACGACCGTTCCCGAATTTAATTCGATTTAAAGAAATCTTCAATTTGTTTGCGTTACAATCGTTTTTATCACTCTAAAAGGGTCACCATGGCAGTGGAAAATATCGATACTATCCAAAGCATCACAGGCAAGCCCATCAAGGTCTACGATGCCAACTACGATAACTCCAAGGTGGATCAAGAGGGATTTTTGAAAGTCCTTTTGACCTCTTTTCAGTTCCAGGACCCTTTCGAGACGCAAGATATCTCCAAGTTCATCGATAATACCGTCAAGCTCAGAGAGCTCGAGGTGATGAAAAACTTCGAAGATGCGGTCAAATCTCTCGATGACAACAACACTCTCTTTCTCAATACCACCAACCTCATCGACAAAAAGGTCCTCTACAAAGGGGATCAGACTTTGGTGGAAGAGGGCAAGACGGAGGTGGCCTTCGTCCCCAAAAAAGAGGCAAGCCAGGCTACAGTCTATCTCTATGACAAAGAGGAGAATATCGTAGCCCAAGAGAGCTACGAAAATCTTCACCCCAACGAGAAGTACACCTTCGAACTAAATGATCCAGAAGTGGCCGATGGCTACTACAAGGTCAGCGTGGTGGCCAAAAACGGGGACGAGAAGGTGGAGAGCGAGGTGATGTCCACGGCCAAAGTGACGGGGATAGAAAAGGATGGAGGAGATATCTGGGCTCTGTACGAGCAGGGCAAAATCGCATTGAACGACTTAGAGAAGATAGGAGGATAAGCCATGCTGCAGTCATTTTATACAGGAAACGCAGGTCTTGGAGCCAACAAAAACTGGCTCTCGGTCATTTCGGACAACATCGCAAACGTCAACACCACAGGATTCAAACAAGAGCGAGCCAACTTTCAAGACCTGGTCTCCAGCTCCCTTACTACCTTCTCCTCCTCAGGAGTTCCAAAAAACAAAGAGATCGGCGCCGGTGCATTCGTGGGCTCTACAAGCAAGGATTTTAGCCAAGGAGCTTTTAAAAACACCAACGAGCCGCTGAGCATGGCTTTGGATGGAGAGGGCTTTTTCATGGTCAAAAACCCCTCCGCCAACCTCAACTACTACACCAGAGACGGCAATTTCCGTATCGATGCCAATGGAGATATCATCAATCAAAACGGATATAAGCTGCAAGGGTGGATATTGGATGAAAATGGTAGTATCTCAGGGCCACTGGGTAGCATAAACATACCAAATTCGATCAATCCAAAAACTACATCCAAAATCCAATATGAAGCTCCAGCCAACCTCAAGGCTGATGCTCAAATCCCTAAATATCAAGATGGTACTATCAAGGTTTTTGAATCCAATGATTCTACCACATATAACTATGTAAATACCCTTACTACATACGATTCTTTGGGGACGTCCCATATCCTGACGCAATATTTTCAAAAAACGGGTGTTAATACATGGAGAATTTATACTACTCTTGATGATAGAGCTGTCACGTTCAAAGATGGAAAATATGATGCGATAGAGTTGAAATTCAATGAAAACGGAGCGCTTGAGAGTGCAAAATATACAGCTGATATTCAAGAATCTTCCAATGCTACTGCTATAAATGCCGATACAGATGGCAAGGCAAAAACCTATGAATTAGATCCCAAAGTAGTAGCTGGATCGGTTCAGTTTGATATCGATGGAAAAAGATATAATGATGATGGAAGAGGCAATATTATTGAGATAGATACAGGTAAAAAAATTGGGGAGATAGATTATTACAATCACGATACGGGTAAGGCTGTAATTTCGTTTCAAACTTCTCAAAAAATAGATAATATTAAGTACAATACATACTCAGATACTGTGACGTCCGAAGATGCAGAAATTACCGATATCAAATCAGATATTATCAATTATGCCAATGAGTATAGTACAACTTTGAATGATGGTGCCGAAAACAAAGCCCTCTCTTTCAATATCAAAAATATTACTCAACTCACCAGCGACTACATCTTCTACGCACAGCAAGATGGTTCAGGCAAAGGTGATCTCATGGCCATCAGTGTGAGCGAAGATGGTGTCATCAAAGGCTCCTATACCAATGGTCAGGTCAAGGATGTGGCGAGACTGGCGGTAGCTACCTTCAAGGACAAGGAGATCCTCATTAGAAAAGGGGACAATCTCTACTTGCCAA
>JALWZJ010000163.1 GCA_027002625.1 Campylobacterales bacterium | reverse complement strand
CGTCTGTGTACCGGCTTGAGCCCATCTCTGGCATCGGGGAGGGCTCGGCCGATGATGACGCTCATGGAGTAGTCGAGATAGCTGTCTTTGACCGTCTCTTCTATATCTATCTCTTGGATATCTTGGTTGTTTTCAAAGAGATCTGCCATCGTTTCCTCATACTTTTATTTTTTGGATATTATATCCTTTTTAGACTTGCAAAGGGATTAATATGAGACTCGAAAAGAGGGTTTTACTTTTGGCTTTGTACAAACATCCAGAGCTCTGTGCGCAAGAGGTGCTTAGGATGTTGGAAAACTCCAAGCTTTTTACCCTAAAAGAGGGCAAAAGACTGCTAAAGGAGCTGAGGAGAGAAGAGTATTTTGGCTCTTCTTTGACTCCAAAAGGGGTGGCTTTGGCCAAAAGCATAGAAGAGGAATTTCGTCTATAGGAGCGTAGATGCAACACTTTATCGCCAGATCGCAAAGTAGCAAAAAAGTGCTCAACACTCTGCGCATATCGGCCAACCTGCCTGTCAATATCCTCATCGTTGGAGAAAAAGGGAGTGGAAAGCGCACTTTGGCCAAAGAGGTGTTTGAAGATCTCGAGTTTTTTACGCCCGACCAGATCGAGCAGATGCAAAACTATCCTACCACTATAGGGATAGAGGATCTTGGGAAGTTGAGAAATCCAGCCTCCTTTTTTGACAATCTTCACGGCCACCGTATCGTCGCACTGGCCGAGGAGCTCAAGCCGGAGCTGGAGGAGTATTTTCCGGTGATTTTGTATCTGCCTCCACTTTCGCAAAGGCCAGAGGATTTCGAGGCGCTCAAAAACTACTACATCCACCAGGCCAAAAAGGATTTGGGACTCGAGGAGTTCGAGTGCGAGGTCGGTCCGGAGCTCAACGCTATCCAGTTGCGGCGCCATATCTACAAAAAGGCTGTGCTCACTACTCTTGGCCAAGAGGAGGTGATGGAGTTTTTGGAGGAGTTCTTTTCCAAAAAGCTGCCCAAAGAGTATAAGGAGTTTACGAAATATTTGGATGTCCCTTTGCTCAAAGCCGCCAAAAAACGCTATGGCAGTGTACTGGCTATGGCCAAGGCTTTGCGGCTCAATAGAGCCACCCTCACTACGAAGCTTGAAAGGTATGGACTAAAGGATAAAGGGTAGTTCGATATGGATCCCTTTGCTGGTAGTCGATACCAAAAACTCCTTTTCGTCTTTTATCAATTTTTGTAACTCTTGCGATCCGATCCCCTCTGGCTCGATATCTATGGCCACGACCGGGTATTTTTTGGATTCTATTTTGATGTAGCGACCCGCACTAAAGACTACTTTGATGTAGATTTGGGGGCTTTGTTTGATAGTACGAAAGATTTTGTTGAGAAGTTTCAAAAAATGGTCGATATCGATCTTGAATTCGGGGATGGAGATATCGTATTCGCTTCGTAGCCGCCGCTCGTCGATCATGTTGGAGTTGATGGCGATATCGAGCAGTGTGAAGATATTGGCTTTTTGGAGCTGATTCGTGATCTTGAGGGCTTGACGACAGATATTTTTGTGTAGCATGATGGCGATCTGCTCGTCGTCGGTGTAGCCCACGCTGACGGCACAAAAGCTCGCTTGTGGGAAGCTAAGGTCGATATAGGTGTGTTTGAAGCCCCTAAAATAGGCGGCGTTTTCGAGAGCCAACTGATAGATCTGCTCTTTTGGCACGAAAGAGAGCAAAAATTCCGCCTCTTGATTGTAATCGACGAGCTCTCCCTCGCTATCGAAGAGAAAGAAGGGATTGATGGAGTGTTCGATACTTTGACGATAGATATCATTCATACCCGATATTATAACTAAAAATATGCTTTCAAGAGATGTTGTTCGATTTTTAAACAATAGTTTTGTACTTTTTAGTTTGATTTGTCGTTATAATGCGTTGAACACAAATCAAAAGGAGTGTGGATGAAGAAGTTGAACTATTTGCTCTTCTTGCTGCCGAGTCTACTTTTGGCAGAAGATAAGCTCGATAGCGGGGATACCGCATGGATGATCGTGGCGACGGCGTTCGTGATGTTGATGACGCCGGCAGGTTTGGCACTTTTTTATGGTGGAATGACACGAGCCAAAAACGTACTCAACACCTATATGATGGTTTTTATCGCCTATGTGATCGGATCGATCGTGTGGGTGATGTGGGGATACTCTTTGGCGTTCAACGGCGATGGAGCTATCATCGGGGATCTTAGCAAAATTTTCCTCAAAGGGGTGACGGCCGATAGCCTCAGTGGCACCTATCCAGAGTTCGTTTTCATCGCTTTTCAAGGAACCTTCGCAGCCATCACTTTGGCGATCGCAAGCGGTTCGGTGATCGAGAGGATGAAATTCTCCACTTGGGTGATCTTTTCCATCTTGTGGGTCACTTTCGTCTATGTGCCGATCACCCATATGGTATGGGGCGGAGGATTTTTGTACAACGAGGGAGCCTTGGATTTTGCAGGTGGTACCGTCGTTCATATGAACGGTGGTTTGGCGGGCCTTATTCTGGCACTTTTCCTTGGTAAAAGAAAAGGTTTTCCAAGAGAGCCTATGAAGCCATCTTCTATCATTCTCACCGCTCTTGGTGCGGCAATTCTATGGTTTGGATGGTTCGGGTTCAACGCTGGGAGCGAATTTGCAGCCGACGGTGTGGCAGGAAGCGCGCTTTTGATGACTAACTTCGCAGCGGCCGTCGCAGCACTTACATGGGTGATCATCGAGTGGATCGTCTATAAAAAGCCGACTTTGCTTGGAGCTGCCACAGGAGCGGTAGCTGGGCTCGTAGCCATCACGCCAGCAGCCGGTTTTGTGGATGTACTTGGTGCTTTGATCATCGGTATCGGTGGAAGTGTGGCAGGATACTTTGGTATCATGCTTATCAAGCGTGTATTCAAAATCGATGATAGTCTCGACGCTTTTGGTGTGCATTTCACTGCCGGGCTTTGGGGAGCGTTGGCGACGGGACTGTTCGCTCTTAAAGAGCTTGCATGGGATGGCAGTCCGCTTAAAGATCATGGTGATAGAATGGGACAGATGATCGTACAGGTGGAGTCTGTAGTAGTGACTATGGTATTTACTGCAGTGGTGACTGCGATCGTTTACTTTGTCGCAAGTCTCATTACTGGTGGTGGACGAGTGGATGAAGAGACAGAGACTATGGGGCTGGATGAAGCGGTCCATGGCGAGAGAGGATTCAATCTATAAGGAGTGACGGATGAAAAAGATCGAAGCGGTAATCAAACCTTTCAAACTCGAAGATGTGAAAGAGGCTTTGACCGAGATCGGTATCACCGGTATGACGGTGACCGAGGTCAAAGGGTATGGGCGCCAGCAGGGCCACAGCGAGCTCTATAGAGGAGCTGAGTATGTGGTCGATTTCTTGCC
>JALWZJ010000162.1 GCA_027002625.1 Campylobacterales bacterium | reverse complement strand
AAAAAGAGGAGCTCGATCATGGAGCCCAGATTCTCTCGGCTCTGCATGCACCTGTGAAGATGATGCTGGGAGAACACGACTACTACCTCGATCTGGGAGAAAACTGGCAAAAGATGTTTGGTGATCCATACTACAGCTTCGATCACAAAGGGGTACACTTCGTGGTGCTCAACTCCATCTTGGTGGATGAAGAGTGGATAAATAGATGGCAGACCCCCATGGATCGTATGCAGACCATGGCGGGACTGGACGATCCAAACGGCTCACCGTTTATGGTGGGATCGCGCCAGAGAGAGTGGCTCAAAAAGGATCTCGCCCGATATAGCGACGATACGCCGATCGTCATCTTTAGCCACTCACCACTCCAAAAGATCTACAAAGGGTGGAACTTTTGGACAGAAGATTGCGAAGAGATCTATAAAATCGTCAAGAGATTTAAAAAAGTCAATGTTATCTATGGTCATGTGCACCAGATCCAATACAACAAAATTGGCAATATCGCCTTCAATAGCGTCATGTCCACTGCATGGCCGTGGCCATATCCCGACAGCTATGCCAAAGCCAAAAGAGTGGTGCCCAAAATGACCATAAAGATGAACAGAGCCGATCCCTTCTTCGAAAGGGACGCTACGGGCTGGCAGTTTATCGACGTGCATAGCGGTAGAGTCGATGTCAACTATATACTGCCCAACAACAAAAATAGAACGGTTCGCTACAACTTTACAAAAAATAGACCCGAAGACAGAGATTTTCAAAACTGTCCACAGCCACCGCAAATTCACTACTAAAGGAGATGGCATGAAAAAATTGATACTTATAGCGGCTCTGGCCGTTTTTACTTTTGCAGACGAGTTTACAAAAGAGGATTTGGCCAAATGGTTCAAAGAGTATGAAAGCGTGGTCAAGGAGGGAAGAGCGCTCTTCACCTCACCTCGTCTTGGCACCAACAGCGTCACATGCAACGAGTGCCATCCCAACGCCACCAATACCCACCCAGAGACCTATCCCAAGTTTCAAAAGCAGCTTGGCAAGGTGGCTACGATGGCCGAGATGATCAACTGGTGCATCCAAAATCCTCTCAAGGGCAAGCCGCTTGCGCTCGATAGCAAAGAGATGACGGCACTTATAGCCTATATCACCGAGGAGCGAAGAGACGTGCCTCTCGCTCCTGGCAAACACTAAAAGGAGAAAAAATGCCAAAATGCCCATTTACCAAAGAGATGTTCGAGCAATTTACCAAAGGTGGCCAAATAACGGCCAAGTGGTGGCCCCAGCGCCTCAATCTCAAGATCCTGCATCAAAACAAAGGCCCCATCGTCCCGCAAGATGAAGAGTTTAGCTACAAAGAGGCCTTCGAGAGCCTCGATATGGAGGCACTCAAAAAGGACCTCATCGAAGTGATGACCACCTCTCAGGAGTGGTGGCCGGCAGATTGGGGGCACTATGGACCCTTCTTCATCCGTATGGCGTGGCACAGCGCCGGAACCTATCGGGTGATGGATGGACGCGGCGGTGGCGTGACGGGAGCGCAGCGCTTCGCTCCGCTCAACAGCTGGCCGGACAATGCCAACCTCGATAAAGCCAGACGACTGCTCTGGCCCATCAAGAAGAAGTACGGCAACAAAATCTCCTGGGCGGATCTGATGATCTTGGCTGGAAACGTCGCCTTGGAGTCTATGGGTTTCAAGACTCTTGGCTTCGCGGGAGGCAGAGAGGATATCTGGGAGAGTGAAGAAGATGTCTACTGGGGGCCAGAGCAGGAGTGGCTCGCAGACGAGCGAAGGCGCGAAGATATGCAGCTCCAAAACCCTCTGGCCGCTGTGCAGATGGGTCTAATCTATGTCAATCCAGAGGGCCCTGACGGCGTACCCGACGCATTGGCGGCTGCAAAAGACATTCGTATGAGCTTTGGGCGCATGGGGATGAACGACGAAGAGACGGTGGCGCTCATCGCGGGCGGTCACACATTTGGTAAGAGTCACGGAGCAGCGGATCCTAACAAATATCTGGGACCAGAACCAGAAGCGGCTCCCATCGAGCAGCAAGGTCTTGGATGGAAAAATAGCTACGGCAGCGGCAAGGGAGCGGATACCATCACCAGCGGCATAGAGGGAGCATGGACACCCACGCCTACCAAGTGGGATAGCAGCTTTTTGGAGCTTTTGTTCAAATATGATTGGAACTTGGAAAAGTCCCCAGCTGGCGCTTGGCAGTGGGTACCGGCCGATCCCGCCCAAAACGATCTGGTACCCGACGCCCATATTCCGGATAAAAAGAACAAGCCCATCATGCTCACCACCGACTTGGCGCTGCGTTTCGATCCAAAATACAAAGAGATAGCGCTGCGTTTTTTGAAAAATCCCGATGAGTTCCAACAGGCTTTCGCCAAAGCGTGGTTCAAACTGATCCACAGAGATTTAGGCCCCAAAAGCCGCTATCTTGGCAATGACTATACCGATGAAGAGTTTCTGTGGCAAGATCCTTTGCCACAGCGCGACTTCGATCCTATCGACGAAGAGGATGCCAAAAAACTCAAACAAACACTGCTTGAACGCATCGCCAAAGAGGATCTCATCTACACTGCCTGGAGTGCAGCAGCTACATTTAGAAAATCGGACTTTCGCGGCGGCATCAATGGAGCGCGCATCCGCCTGGAGCCCCAATGCAGCTGGGAAATCAACGAACCCCAGCGCCTATCCAAAGTACTCGAAGCGATAGAAGCGATCCAAAAAGAGTTCAATGCCAATTCTTCCAGGCATGCCAGTATCGCCGATCTCATCGTCCTTGGCGGCAATGCGGCTATAGAAGCGGCGATCGAGGCGGCTGGCTACAGCTACGAAGTACCTTTCCATCCAGGACGAGTGGATGCGACGCAGGAGCAAACGGACATAAGAAGCTTCGAATTTTTACGCCCCGTAGCCGATGGCTTTCGCAACTACAAAGCACCCGAGTGCAAGATCCCAGCCGAGCTGATGCTGCTCGATCGCGCACAGCTTCTTGGTCTCAGCGCTCCTGAAATGACGGTGCTCGTGGGAGGCTTGCGCGTGCTCGGTGTGAACTACAAAAAGAGTGATCTTGGCCTCTTCACCGATCGCCCTGGGGTGCTTACGAACGACTTTTTTATAGGTCTACTCGATATGAGCGTGCATTGGGAGATGAGCGAAGAGGATGAAAATCTCTTCTACGGATACGACCGAAGTAGCGGTGAGCTTCGCTGGCGAGCCACGAGAGTCGATCTTATCTTTGGTGCACATTCGGAGCTACGCACCCAAGCGGAGTTCTACGCCCAGGATGACAACAAGGAGAAATTTATCAAAGATTTCGTCAAAGCCTGGGTGAAGGTGATGGAGCTCGATCAATTCGATTTGCGAAGATAATTAATAAATGCTTAATAT
>JALWZJ010000161.1 GCA_027002625.1 Campylobacterales bacterium | reverse complement strand
AAGATAGAGAAGCTCCCTATCATCGACGAGGAGGGGCGCCTCAAGGGCCTTGTCACCATCAAAGATATCAAGAAAAAAATAGAATATCCCAACGCCAACAAAGACAAATATGGCAGACTGCGAGTAGGTGCGGCCATCGGTGTAGGACAGCTCGATCGTGCCAGAGCCTTGGTGGAGGCCGGTGTGGATGTACTGGTGCTTGACTCCGCACATGGCCACTCCCAAGGGATTATCGATACCCTCAAGGCGATCAAGGATGAGCTGGATATCGATGTGGTGGCGGGCAACGTGGCCACGGCCGAAGCCACTGCCGATCTGATAGCCGCCGGAGCCGATGCGGTAAAAGTGGGCATAGGTCCTGGAAGTATCTGTACTACGCGAATCGTAGCTGGCGTGGGTGTGCCACAGATCAGCGCCATAGACGAGTGTGCCACAGTGGCCAAAGAGTATGGCGTGCCCATCATCGCCGATGGGGGGATCAAATACTCCGGTGACGTGGCCAAAGCTTTGGCCGTAGGAGCAGACAGTGTAATGATAGGAAGCCTTTTGGCAGGAACGGAGGAGAGCCCGGGAGAAGTGGTAATGTACCAAGGCCGTCAGTACAAGACCTACCGAGGGATGGGAAGTATCGGAGCGATGACCAAAGGAAGTACCGATCGCTATTTCCAAGAGGGCACGGCGGCAGACAAACTCGTACCCGAAGGGATCGAGGGGATGGTGCCATACAGAGGCAAGATCGCCAACGTCATCCACCAGCTCACAGGAGGGCTAAGAAGCTCCATGGGCTATCTGGGTGCCAAAGATATCAAGACCTTTCAAGAAAGAGCGGAATTTGTCGAGATCACAAGTGCTGGACTCAAAGAATCCCACGTCCACGACGTCACCATCACCAAAGAGGCCCCCAACTACCACGTCTAAAGAGGCTACGCCTCTTTTTGGCTTTTCGAAGGAAAATTTTTGAAAAAGTTTATAGGCACTTTTTTGAGTGCAGTTGTGCTTTATGGGGTGGAGTATGAGCCTGTGCACTCGAGCCTGCTTCTATATATGGAGAGTAAAGATTTTGCCAACTCCAAGCAAAAGCTCGATGGCAAAGTTTTTGGTATCGGCATGGATGTGCATCAGGGTGCCTCCGAATATCGCCTCGTTGTAGAGAGGGCAAAAACCACTACCAAAAAGCCGCCACTTACAAAAGATTTGCAAGTCAGCAAGCTGTATGGGAGGTATCTGCATAGTTTTGGCAATACGGCGCTGCATGTAAACTATCTGAGTGTTTTGCATGACAATATCGCCATCACAGATGGCGGGGATGCCTATGGAGTGGGAGTTGCTTATGATTTCAACAAAAAGTTGAGCACCGATTTCACGCAGTTTTTTACCGATTACAAAGATTTCGATGTCTATCAGAGCAACCTCACTCTCGATTACAAAATGCGCTTACAAAACACCAAGCTCAAACTAACTATAGAAAACTTTGCGATCAAGATCGATGAACAACGCCCCAACAATTTCACTAAAAACGCTCAAAATAGCTATTTCACTACCGCGCTCAAACTCCATGCCCATTATGCTCTTTGGCACTTTGGCTCAGCGATCTTTTTTGGTAAACGTGCTTTTGCCATCATGAACGATGGCTTCAAAATTCAGCATCACGCTATGGAGTTTGATAGAACCTATGCGCTTGGTTTAGGTAGGAGTTTTGGCAAAACGATTGTGAGAATGCAGTATATCTATCAAAGGGCAAAGGAACTACCTATCCAAAATAGTGGTGTCGAGGTACGCAACGTTCGCCTGCTTTTTAATTACAAGTTTTAAAATCTTGCAACTCTTTTGGATCGATCGTGGCGAAAGAGCTTGAAATGTGGCGGAATGAAGCCAATCTTGTTCGATCATCTCATATATCTTTTGGATTGTGCCGCTTGCTCGCCTTTTTGTGATAGTCTCTACGATGAACACTCTTTTTTTTAATTATTTTTGCATAATAGTACAACTATATAAAAAATTCTAAGAGAGATTTCAAACAAAGAAGCTATACTATAAAAAAATCTTATCGAGGTGGAGATGAAAAAAGAGACGATAGCCCTGCACGCAGGATACGAAAAGGACGAACAACAGACAATGGCGGTACCGATCTACATGACTACAGCGTACGCTTTTGACAGCGTTGAACATGCCGCCAATCTTTTCGCTCTCAAAGAGCTTGGCAATATCTACACCCGTATCGGCAACCCCACGACCGATGTACTCGAGAAGCGTTTTGCTGCACTGGAGGGAGGTGAGGCGGCACTGGCCACCTCCAGTGGTATGGCGGCTATCAACTACAGTGTCCTCAATCTCGTGGAAGCCGGCGACAATATCGTAGCGGCCAACCAGCTCTATGGCGGGACGGTGACACTCTTTACCCACACCCTAAAGCGTCTTGGTATCGAGGCGAGGATGTTCGATGTGCACAAGCCAGAGCGGATAGAAGATCTCATCGACGAAAGGACCAAAGCGATCTTTTTTGAAAGTATCACCAATCCAAGCATCGATGTGCCAGATTTCGAAGAGATTGTGCGTATCGCCAACGAGCATGGCATCCTCACTATCGTGGACAATACGGTAGCTACACCGATACTTTGCAACCCAATCGAATATGGTGTGGACGTGGTGGTCCACAGTACCAGCAAGTATACTACGGGGCAGGGATTGGCTCTGGGTGGTATCGTCGTAGAAGCCAAAAGCGCCAAAGAAAAACTGACAGACAATCCCAGATACTCCCATTTCAATGAGCCAGACCCCAGCTATCACGGCCTCGTCTATACCGATACCCCTTTTCCTCCATTCGTGCTACGAGCGAGACTCAGTCTGCTGCGCGATATGGGAAGTGCTCCAAGTCCCTTCAACAGTTGGCTCTTCATCCAAGGGCTGGAGCATCTGAGTCTTCGTATGCGCCAACACAGCCAAAGCGCACTCGAGATCGCTAAATGGCTAAGTTCCCATCCAAAAGTAAAAAGAGTCAACTATCCGCTACTTGAAGGGGACAAAAACTACGAAAACGCTAAAAAATATCTCAAAGGTGGAGCCAGTGGACTGCTCAGCTTCGAGGTGGAGAGCTTCGAAGAGGCCAAGAAAATTGCCGATAGTGTCAAGATCTTTAGCCGAGTGGTCAATATAGGTGATAGCAAGTCGATCATCACCCATCCAGCCTCCACCACCCACCAGCAGCTCAGTCACGAAGAGCTCTTGGCCGCAGGAGTGAGTGAGGGGCTTGTGCGACTGAGTATCGGCCTGGAGGCTGTGGAGGATCTGATCGCAGATCTCGATCAGGCGATGCGGGGTTAGCGCGAGAGCTTGATGCCAAAGAGGCGAAACTCCTTTTTGCCCTCGTAGTAGGGTTTCCACCAATTGATCATCAAGGGGACAC
>JALWZJ010000160.1 GCA_027002625.1 Campylobacterales bacterium | reverse complement strand
ATCAAGTCGGTAGGAGAGATGTCCGAAGAGTCCATGAGCCAAGAGGAGAAGCTTCGACAGATGAAGATGATAGAGTCCCAAGCCAAGAAGATCTACTTCGATTTCGACAAGTACGATATCCGACCAGATCAGATGCCAAGAGTAGAGTACGACGCCCAGCTTTTCAACAAGCCAGAGGCCAAGCCCTTTGGGATCAAAGTGGAAGGAAACTGTGACGAGTGGGGAACGGATGAGTACAACTACGCCTTGGGACTCAAAAGAGCCAAAAGCGTGCGAGACGCACTGGCGGCTCGTGGAGTGGATCCCAAGCGTATGAGTATCATCAGCTATGGTGAGAGCAATCCGGTCTGTACCGAGCATACCAAAGAGTGCTGGGCCAAAAATAGACGGGTAGAGTTCGAACTCATTCCGTAAAGAGTCGATGTGAAAAAGCTACTCTTTTTAGGTGTCGCTCTTGCGCTTTTCGCCTCCGAGCCTTCCGCTTTCGAAGCGGGAGACCTCGATGCCCCCTCTCCGTATGGCCTGACCAAAGAGGAGAAGGCGATCTGGCAGAACAAGCAAGCGATCAAGGATCTACGGCAAAAGCTCTATCTTCTACAAAACAGGAGCGAAACGCTGGAGCAAAAACTTTCCGGTCTCCAATCTGTAGTGGAGGGGATAGACGAGCGGTGCAGAAAAATAGAGAAAAGATCCGACAGCGATCTGCGATCGCAAATCGCACTTTTGCAAAAGGATCTCAACTCTACCGTCACTATCCAAAAGGAAAATTTCGCCCAGATCAAGAAGATCCTCAAAGAGCTCTCCTCCATGATCGATCAGATCAACGAAAACTATGTGCCAAAATCCCAGTTCCAGTCCGAACTCAAAAAGATCTACGCTTTGATCGAGAAAAAAACGATCTTGTCAAAAAGTGGTGCACAGCTGTATAAAGAGGCCAGAGCTGCCTACAAGGCACACAAGTACGATGAGGCGAAAAAGCTTTTCGAAGCCAGTGCCGCCAAGAGGTACAAGCCGGCGACGAGCCATTTTTATGCGGGAGAGAGCTGCTACTACACCAAGCGGTATCGATGCGCTTTGGAACATTACAAAAAGAGTGCCTCCCTCTACGCCAAATCCTCCTATATGCCTACGCTGCTGTTGCATACGGCTATCTCACTGGAGCGGATTGGGGACAAAAAAAACGCGAAAAAATTCTATACCAATCTCATCAAGCTCTATCCAAAATCGAAATCGGCCCAAATCGCGAAAGAGCGTATCAAAAGGCTGAAGTGATTAATGGGCTTTGTTAATAGTAGTGCAAGGTTAATTTGTTAAAATCATCCTACAAATTCACACAAAGGTATTTTAATGGCAATTGCAGACAATAACGTAGTGGGTATCGAGTATACCGTCAAAGATGCGAAAACTGGCGAAGTGATCGATAGTAATGTTGGTCAAAAGCCTCTTAAGTTCATCATGGGTAAAAACCAGATTATTCCAGGTCTTGAAAAGAAGATCAAAGAGATGAATGTAGGTGATAAAGCGGATATTCTCGTGCCTGCGGAAGAGGCATACGGACAAAAAGACGAAAATGCGGTACAGACGCTCCCAAGAGAGCAGTTCGCTGGGATCGACCTACAAGAGGGGATGACACTCTATGGTCAGGGAGAAAACGGTGAGACTGTGCAAGTGACCGTCAAGTCTTTCAACGACAAAGAGGTGACTATCGACTTCAACCATCCTTTGGCTGGAAAAGATTTGATGTTTACTGTAGAGGTCAAAGAGGCCAGAGAAGCTACTCCAGAAGAGGTGATGACCGGTCAAGTCCAAGAAGACGAGCATTGCGGTAGCGGCAGCTGCGGTTGCAGCCACTGATCCTTCGGGCCCTTGGGCCCACCTCCTCTCTCAAACCAATCTTCAAAACCAAACTGCTATAATACTCCTTAAAAAAGGAGTATCCATGAAAAAGATCGCACTACTCTATCCTGGCCAAGGAAGCCAGAAAGTGGGCATGGGAAAAGATTTTTACGACAACTCTTCTTTGGCCAAAGAGATGATCCAAGAAGCGAGCGAACGACTGGAGAAGGATTGTGCCAGACTGCTTTTTGAGCCGAACGATGAGCTGAACCAGACCCAGTGGACACAGCCGGCCATTTTGCTCGTAAGCTCCATCGCGACTGCACTGCTTAAAGAGGCTGTGGAGTTGGAGCCCAGGTATGCTATGGGCCACTCCTTGGGTGAATTCAGTGCGTTGGTGAGTATAGAAGCATTGGGATTTGGTGATGGGGTCGAGCTGGTACACAAAAGAGGAGAGTTCATGACTCAGGCTGCTCGGGGCAAAGATGGGGGGATGATGGTGGTGATGGGACTGCCCGATGAGGAGGTGGAGCGAATCTGTCAAGAAACGCGAGAGGAGGGCAAGCAGGTCTGGCCGGCCAACTACAATAGCGATGGCCAGATCGTAGTGGCAGGGGTAAAATCGGATCTGCAGCAGATGGAGAGCCGTTTCAAAGAAAGAGGAGCCAAACGGGCGATGCTTTTGAATATGAGTGTGGCCAGCCACTGCCCTTTGATGGAGGAGGCGAGAAAGCCTTTGCGAGAGTATCTGGAGCGTTTCATCCAGGAGAGCTTCCAAGCTCCTGTGGTCTCCAACGTCACGGCCAGAGCCTATCGAAGCAAAGAGGAGGCTATGACACTACTCGATCGCCAGCTTGTCGAACCTGTCCGATACAAACAGTCGATCAAAAATATCGAACAGGATGTGGAGCTTTTCATCGAGCTTGGTGAGGGAAGCGTCCTCAAGGGGCTCAACCGACGTATCACCAAAGTCCCTACCATCAGCATATCGGATATGAAGAGTCTCGAAGAGGCTGTCGAGGCGATCTATAAGTGATTTTTATCGGGAAAATTACAAAAGGCTATCTATTCTTAAGAATGCTTTAAATAAAATATATTATCATATCCTATAAAAAAGGAGTCACGATGAAGAAGATAGCCATGAGCCTGTTGCTTTGTAGTATGATGTTCGCCCAGATGCAGCCAAAAGAGGCTTTCGATCATATGAAAAAGGTGCTGCCTGGAGTGTGGACCCTCTCACCAGCAAACAAACAGACTGGTACCACGGGAGCGCACAACCACCCAGCCGTCAAGAGATTGCTCGGTACCGATAAAACAGGAGTCGAGTATCAGGTGATCGGGCGAGGAAGCGCTCTAAAAGAGGAGCTACTACCCAATACGGTGCGTTGGATGGTGACGATGTATCATTGTGACGATTTTCATGAGTGTAAGGAGCTTCGGGCCACCCACTACTGCGCCAAGCAAAATCAGCCAAGTTTCATTTTCAATACCAAAGAGAGTACCAAAACAAAACTCGTTTTTGATTGCGACGAGGATCGAAGCGAGGTGTGTGACAGCGATGAGCCTCACGTGCACCACATCATCTTGGA
>JALWZJ010000159.1 GCA_027002625.1 Campylobacterales bacterium | reverse complement strand
CGTGGTATCTGGGGGATATAGCTTGGAGGATTTTCACAGCTTCAAGCAAAAGTCTACGCAAGCCTCTTTCAAGATACTCAAAGAGCTCTTCACCCACGCCTATACCCTCCAAGCACAGATCCGACATATTACGATCTTCGATGCCATCTCTTGCATACCCCAAAAAGAGTACCTCTACGCCACACTAAGTGCCACCTATCTCATAGACCGGCGAGACTCCAAGATTTTTCCAAAAGATGGGTGGTACATAGATAGCAGGATCGAGGGCTCTATCCTCGGCGATCCTCCCTATACCAAAGCACAGATCAAAGGGAGGCTCTATATCCCTTTGAGGCAGACCATACTTCTGCTCAAAGCCCATCTGGGCCAGCTCTTCACCCCTTCCAAGGCTCCCCCCTCCCTCTTCTTCCTCGCCGGTGGCGCCCAAAGCAACAGAGCCTACGGCTTTCGCACCATCTACGCCTTGGATAGTTCCTGTCAAACAGGAGGAAAGTCATTGGTGGAGGGCTCTTTGGAGCTTCGCCACCCGGTATGGGATGGAGTGTACGGGGCTCTTTTTTGGGATCGCACCTACCTTACCAATTCCAGGCTCAGCCTCGCCGAGCATGTGGATGGGGTGGGAGTGGGTATCCTCTATCCATCGGCTGTTGGCACCATCAAAGCCTATGTAGGGTTCGATCCCTTCCACCCAGCACAGCACGCCATCAATATCTACATAGGAGCTCTCTTTTGAAAAGAGTGCTCCAAACGCTCGAGTTTCTCATGCTGCTGTGTATGGGGATAGCGATAGCGGAAGTACAAAGCCGTTTCATCCAAAAAAGCCTGCACGATCTGCTCCAAAAAGAGGGGATCTCTTTCGACCTTCGGCTCCACTCCCCTACCCATCTCACCCTTTACAATATTCGCTACCATCACAAACTTTTGGCCAAAGAGCTGGATCTACGATACCGCCTTTTGCCGCTTCTGGATCTTGTACTCTATTTCGACTCCATCACCGCCAAAGGGGTGAATCTCAATGCGATCGAGTCCTTTGCCACCACATCCAAACCCCAAAAAAGTGGCGGATCTCTTTCCCTTCGCCCCTACATCGCCAATCTCTCTTTACAGGCCTTCTATCACTACAAAACCAAAAATACTCTAAAGCTTTTGGCCAAAGAGATCGACTTACAAAACGCCAAGATAGAAAAGCTCACGCTGTATACATTCGCAGGCGACCTTTTGGCCAAAGGGAAGATCAAAAACCAAAAAGCCTACCTCGATGGCGCTCTTCACCCAAAACTCCATCCAGCAAAATTCGAGCCTGTTTTTTTTAGGCTCTATGCCACGAAAAAGAAACTTCAAGCCTATCTACGGACTCCAGCTATCCACTACCAAGAGGCCCAGCTTCGTCAGATTCGCGCCACCATCCACAGCGACTATAAAAAAGTTTTGGCCAACATAAAGGCAAAAGGACTCTACAAACACTCCAGAGCCGATATCGAAGCCACCCTCTCCTATCAAAATGCTCTGCGCTACACTCTTGCAGCCACGCTGCACAACCCCAAAATGGATCTGCCCTTACGCTATAGCGCCTACCAAGCACTCAAGCTCAAAGCCACAGGAGATCTTCAAAGCGCTACCATCCAGGCGGCCACCCCATTGTGGAAGATAGAGGGCAGATGGATCGCTCCACACAATTTCGAGCTCCACTCAAACCAACTGATCTTAGCCAAAATCTATCCAAACCTTCCAAAAGAGCTCCAAGATCTCACCCTCACCCTCCAAGCCAAAGGGAATCCTACCAACATAGACTTTCATATCGACTCCAACTACGCTCTTGTGCAAGGAGTGTTCCAAAAGCCTCTTTTAGAGGCCAAGATCGATTTTTTGCGGCCTATCCAAGAGGTGCGACTACCAGCACTAAATCCCACACTCTTGGATCTGGATCTCTCTACCCGCACCGGAGCGCTCCACACCCCTTTGTTTGAGGCCAGATTCACTCCCACATCGGCCAGGATCGCTCTTGGCAAAAGCTTGGTGCGTATCGAAAAAAGCGAGGGGTGGGATATGCGGCTCCATACCCCCTCCATCCAAGACCTCCTCACCCACCTCAGCGAACTTCTCCCACTCCCTACCATCCCAAACGATGGCGAGCTCGCTATCACAGCCCACTACGACAAAGGGCGCTACCGAGCCACCATCAAAGCTCCCAAACTCACGGGAGAGCCCAGCTTTTTAGAGCTTGAACTCCACGGCGATCCCCATCGCCTCATCATCGACTACTACGCCACCTATATCAAAGGCCACGGGATCTACGCCACCAAACCCTCGATCATTTTGCTAAACGACAAGATCACGATTGAGCGGTTTTGGATAGAGGACAAAGTGCTGCTGCAAGGCCACTTTTGGCCAAAGAGCAAAAAAGGAGAGCTTACAGCCGTAGCCAAAAGATACCACTACTCCTCCATAGAGGGGGAAGCTACCATCGATGCCGATCTCAAAGCCACCCTCTCTTTGCCTAAAATCGAAATAGATGGAAGTGTATGGCTCGAAGATGGTACCATCACCTACGCCCCCAAAAAGATCCGCTCCATCGAAGACCCCGATATCGTCGTAGTGGATCAGATCACACCAAAAGAGGACTACTTCACCAAAAACGTAGCGCTGAGTATCCATATCGGCTCCAAAAGAGATATCCTCTACAAGATCCCTGGCCTTGTGGTATGGATACGACCCGATCTGAGTCTTTACAAAGAGTACCAAAAGCCACTGGAGCTACTGGGGCTTTTGCGGATCGTGCGAGGACGCTACGAGATAGCCGACCAGTACTTCTTGATCCTGCCATCGACTCTGAGCTTCTATGGTCCTCCCACCACACCTTTGCTGGATCTACATCTCAAGACCAGAAGAGATCGCTATATCATCTTCATCACCATTTCCGGCGACGCCCAGCATCCGATCCTCAGCTTCGACAGCGAGCCCTATCTCAAGCCAAACGAGATCCTCACCCTCCTGACCTTCGGCTCTTCGGGAGAACTGTTGGGTTCTACTCTGGGTACAGGGCGATTCACCTCCCTTTTGTCCAATCTTTTCCTCAAAGATCTGCTAAAGCAGCTGGGTCTCAAGCTCGATACTCTCACCCTCACTACCGCCAGAGGGAGAATGGGATTTGAGATCGGTACACATCTAAGCGACAAGATCTCGGTGATCTACAAAAACGACGAGATCTCCACCATCATCATCCGCTACGAGCTGAGTGACCACATAGAGACAGAAGCGATCTTTGGACCTTCCAAAAGCGGTGTCCACCTATACTACCGCAAGCTTCGATAACTCGATCACTCTGCCCGCTCCTCCCGGGATATAACCATCCCCAAAAACCTGAGCGAAGATCTCTTTGGCCACATCTCCAGAGCAGTGAGTGGGCGTGACGAAAGAGAGCCCCTCTGCTTTGAGGGCTCTCGCCACTTGCCAGATCTCATCGGCACCGGACC
>JALWZJ010000158.1 GCA_027002625.1 Campylobacterales bacterium | reverse complement strand
GTAGTAGTCGGTAGTGATAGCCGAATCGAACACATTGATCCCCTTGAGATAGAAGTGCAGATCTTCGCTATATTTGTAATCGATGGTAAAGCTGTAATCTATCCCAGAACCTTGGCTCCTCGTCCATTTGCGATAGACCAAAGCGTTGTAAAAATCGAAATTTTTGTACCGATTGTAAAGTACGATATGAGCCCCAAACAGATTTCTTGAAGCTCTGTCATCATTGTATTTTGGATGTACTACAAACCCATCGACTTCCATTGTATTATATAGATTGAAATGGTATCGATATCGAAGATCCAAGCTATCAAATTCCAACGCATGAGAGAGATTGACGAGCCGCATCTTCTTTACATCACGTACGATCAACTTTTGAACGTTCATTTTGGTATAAAGCAAAGAGAGTTTGCTGTTTTGCCTTTTTCTTTGTAGCTCCAGAGCATAGACACGATATTTTTGCTTGTCCAGATCTGTAGAAGATAGCGATTCGATTATTTGCATAGGAGAGGGCTTGAGAGCCGCTTCGCCATAAAACATCTTGGTGACGAACTTTTTAGAGTTATAGACGTATCCTAATCGTATCATCTTTTGATTATAGTTTTTCACAGGTCCGTTTTCGAAGTATCTATCTTTTTTCAAGGAGACTATCGCGATATTTTTGTCATTGAAAAGATAGGAGCTCTCCATATAGGCTGTAAGAAGCTTCTCTTGATTGTATGGAATGTGTGAGAGATCCAAGTCATCGAAGCGATTGATCAAAAATTCGAAGTTTTTGACCTTTCCGATCGCTCCAAGAAGGACACTCCACTTTTTGCCCAGTTGTATCTTTTTACTCAGTTCCGACTCGAGTACCGTACTGGTAGCCTTGAATCGATGGCTTTTGTAAGGCCGGATGAAGGGAAAACTCTTTTGTGGTAACACTCCCAAAATCCCTTCGTCCTCTTCATTTCCCCATACATTGCTATAAGTAAAGTAGATATAGGACTTCCAACCCCTCTGTGGATCGAAGTAGTGCAGACCGGTATAGAAATCTCTGGTAGATATCAAAGCGTAAGAGGGCTGAAGATCCAAAGCTCCCGCCGTGAAGGGGTGGATGTCCAATCTGGAGGCGAAGAGTTCGTAGCGCAAATGACCTTTGTAGTAGGTAAAATAACTCACATCGAATTTTTTGTCTCGTGAGAGTGTGGCGGATTTGTAGTGGATCTCCTTTCTTCTGAGATCTCTATGATTGAAATAGGCCAGATACTTGCCACTCTCCAGCTCCTTCGCACTAAGAAAAGTTACATCCTTCTTGCCATACGATCCTCCGCTGATATCGAGCGTATCGCTATTTTCTCTGGCAGGATCTTTGGTGTAGAGTTTGATGATGGTCAAAGCGGGCTCCGTACCCAGCGTAAACGAGACGGCTCCCAGATAGATCTCGATATGGTCGATATAGGAGAGATCCATCTCCGAAAAGACCTGCAAACTGTTACCAAAAAGGCCGTCACTGGCCTCCTTGTCATCGATATAGAGCTTGATCTGGCCATGCTGAGTCGGCTGGAAAGGCACATAGAGCAGATCGGTCAAGCCGTTTTGATCTTCGTTGTAGCGAAAAAAGGGGAGCCGCTCCAAGATCTCCTTAAGTGACTTGATATGCATACGATCCAGATCCTGTCTGGTATAGGTGATCACATACCCGGCACTCTCTCGTATCGTCTTTTTGGAGAGATCTTCGACCTGTTGCAGCTGCCCCAATAGAGCGTCGAGCTCCAAACCGGCCCCATACAGAGTGGCCGCTGTGGCCAATATAGATCCAACGAGTCTGACTCTCATCCTCTCTTCGCCTTTTGTTCTATGATCTTTTGGGCCAATTCTCGTATCTCTTTTTTGGATAAAGATTTTGGCTTCATCCGCATCTTCCCTTCGTTATCGGTTTTTTGGGGGCTTTTTTTATCTTTGGGGCCTCCGATTCTCCAGATGGAGTAGCCGACATAAAAGAGTATGAGCAAGATCAGTATCCATTTGCTCAGCAGCGCGATCCACAGATACTCCACATTGCCACTCAGACGCAGATACTCCACCACGTCACCATAGACAAACTCCAGTACAGCCACTATGAGGATAGCTATGATAATTTTGGCCAAAAGGGATCGAAAACGCCAGATATAGCTCCAGATGATTGCCGACTTGATCTGCCGAAACATACCGGCTCCTAAAAGAGGCTAAGACCCAAAGCCGCCAGCAGCGCTATGAGGCCTTTGGATTTGAGATCGTCGTAGAGCTTGATGCGCTCATCCTCGTAGATCACCTCCAGCTCTTCGGGTGTGAAGTCCTCTTTTTTGAGATGGTGCTGAGCCAGCCTCGCTCGCACCCTCGCCTCTACCCGCCGCTCGATCGCCTCTTCGATTTTTTGTTTCAACTTGTTGTGCAGATCGAATCTATCCAAAAATTTCATAGCATCTTCTCTTTTTTATTCATCAAATTTTGCAAGTAGTCGCTGATATTGATCAGAGCGAAGGTGACCAAAAAAATCATAAGCCCTGGAAAAAAGCTCACCCACCAAGCGATATCGATCACCTCCTTGCCTTCACTGAGGATCGACCCCCAGCTCATTTCGGGCGGCAAGACCCCAAGTCCCAAGAAGCTCAGCCCCGATTCGGCCAAGATCGCACCCCCTACCCCAAAAGTAAAGGAGATGAAAAAGATAGGAGCAAGCAGTGGGGTGAAATATTTTAATATTATTTTATATGAAGGTACTTTGGCTATCTGCAGTATCTTGATGAAGGGTTTTTTGGCGATGGCGTAGCTCTCGCTTCTGATCATCCTGGCCGTCCCCATCCAGCCAGTGAGCGATATGACGACGATGAGCACCAGTGAAGAGGCCGGTATGTAGCTCACCAGCGCCAAAAGGAGGAAAAACGTGGGGAAAGTCAAAAACAGATCCACCACCACCACAAAGAGCCGATCCACGATCCCCCTAAAAAACCCGGCACTCACTCCGGCAATGAGCCCGATTAGCGAAGCGATCACCGCACTACCCACTCCGATGATGAGAGAGTTTTTGCCACCTTCGATGATGCGAGCCAACAGATCACGCCCCAACCTGTCGGTCCCCAGAGGATGCTCAAGAGATGGTGGCATCAAAATAGCCTCTTTATTTAGCTCGTAGGGTGAAGCGTGATAGAAAAACTGACCAAAAAAGCTCAAAATCACGATCCCTATGAGTATAGCGATACTCCAAACGGGTTTTCTCATCGATAGAAACTCAATGTACTTTTGCCAAATTTGCGCTTTTTGTAGCGCTCGTAGTTGCCAAGACGCTCTGGAAAATCGTAGGAGCTCATATGCTCCACGATGATAGCCTCCACCACCTCTTTTGGTATCCTTTTGATCGTATCCTCTACCTGCTTGTAGATATCCTCGTAGCCTTCCCGTATGGAAAAGGGGGGATCGAAATAGAAGTAGGCCTTCTCGTGCCGACGCTTGAGATCTTCTATCACATCCCAGAGCTTCTCGAAAGCGTCTCCATAGTAGAGCATACAGGAGTTTTCATCGCAGCTTTTGGCGTTTTGGCGCAGCACCTCGTAGGAG
>JALWZJ010000157.1 GCA_027002625.1 Campylobacterales bacterium | reverse complement strand
TAGCCTTTGGCATCATCGTCGCTGGACTGATGATAGCCTACTACCTCGATATCTCCGCCACGGCCGCCATCATTTTGCTGGCGGCTCTATGCTTTGTACTTACATTTTTCAAGGATCCAAGATGAAAACAGCCCTCATCCAACAAAGCTATCAAGGCTCCAAAGAGGCCACCATCGAGCATACTCTCCAGCTCATAGACCAGACCGACGCCCAGCTCATAGTCCTACCCGAGCTCCATCAAGGCCCCTACTTTTGCCAAAGCGAAGATACGGCCAACTTCGCTCTGGCCGAAGAGTACGAGACAGATGTGGAGTTTTGGCGCTGGGTGAGCGAGGAGAAGCAAAAGGTGCTGATAGCCAGCCTCTTCGAACAACGAGCCCCAGGTCTATACCACAACACCGCCATCGTCTTCGACCACGGTAAATTAGCAGGGAAGTATCGCAAGATGCATATCCCAGACGATCCTGGCTTTTATGAAAAATTCTACTTTACCCCAGGAGATATGGGATTTGAGCCGGTAGATACGAGTGTAGGACGACTTGGAGTCTTGATCTGCTGGGATCAATGGTATCCAGAAGCCGCCAGGATCATGGCCCTAAGAGGCGCTCAAATCCTCATCTACCCTACGGCCATCGGCTGGTTCGATCAAGATAGCGAAGATGAAAAGGCCCGCCAACTCGATGCTTGGATCACCATCCAGCGCTCCCACGCCATCGCCAACGGTCTGCCGCTACTGAGCGTCAACAGAGTGGGATTCGAGAGTGATCCCAGCGGCTGTTTGGAGGGGATCAGGTTTTGGGGACATAGCTTTGCTTGCGGTCCCCAAGGGGAGATTTTGGCCAAAGCGGGTGAACAAGAGGAGGTAGTGGAGGTAGAGATAGATACCAAGCGCACCAAAGAGGTGCGAGACATCTGGCCCTTTTTGCGAGATCGACGCATCGACGCATACGAGTGCCTACTCAAACGATACTGTGAAGGAGAGAACAATGTATGAAATCAGCGATACCAAAAAAGGCGAAAAGGTGGAGTTCTCCAATCCGCCAAAAGAGTTTTTCGAGGCTTTGGGGGTAGAGGGGATGCGCCGCTTCATGTACGACTTTTACGAGCGCATCAGCCAAAGCGACATCGCCCACTTTTTCCCTCAGGAGGAAGAGGAGTTCGAAAAGGTCAAACAAAAAAATACCGACTTTTTTATCCAGATATGCGGTGGGCCGGCGGTCTACGACCAAGACGAAGATCTCAACGACTATATGGTCCGCTTCCATGAGCAGTTCTCCATCGACGAGCGAGCGAGGATCGAGTGGCTGGGTACGATGCGAGAGGCATTGGAGGAGCTCGATATAGACGAGGATCTCAAACGGGCTTTTTGGGAGTATGTGGAGGCTTTTTCGAAGCTTTGCGTCAACTGCTAAAACGCTCGAACCACCAGCAAAAAGCGAAAAGTAGCCCAGGAGTCTTGGGCTTGGACTCGTCCATCATAAACTCTCTCGCCTCTTTGATGGGCAGGTGGATCACTTCGATACTCTCCTCCTCTATCCCTCCACCTTCGCCTATACGCTCACGCACCTCGGCATAAAAGAGGGTCTGACGGCTTCCAGCAAATCCCACGGAGGCGTAGTAGCTGGTGATCTTTTGGATACTCTCCACCTTGTAGCCCGTCTCTTCGGCCACCTCTTCGATGGCTATTTGCTGTAGACTCTTGTCTTTGTCCACGATACCGGCACACAGCTCGTAGCTATACTTTAGACCCTGCTGCATATACAGGGCCGGTCGAAACTGCTTGACCAGCACGAAAGCCTCTTTGGAGGGGTTATAAAGCAGTACCGCTACACTGTCGTGGGCCTCTACCGCCTCCCACCGAAGCTCTTTGCCATCTCGCTCATACCGGATGGCTACCGGTTTGATGAACTTTGGCTCTTTTAGAGGCTCTATTTTGATCATCAGTGCACCAGCATCATCTTCGCAAGCCCCAAAAAGGCGAAAAAGCCCACCACATCGGTAACGGTAGTGAGCAACACACTACTGCCCACCGCCGGATCGGAGCCGATTTTTTTGAGAAACAGAGGTATCACCGCTCCAAAAAATCCAGCCGCCAACAGATTGATCACCATAGCCAGTGCGATCACCACACCAAGAAGTGGATCGTGGAACCACAGCCAAGCGATCGCTCCCATCACGACGGCGAAAATGAGTCCATTGAGCAAAGAGATGGTGGTCTCTTGCAAGAGCGCCTTTTTGGCGTTTTGCCAGTCGATCTCTCCAAGGGCCAGCTTTCGCACCACAACCGTCAGCGTCTGTGTCCCGGCGTTGCCACCCATGGAGGCGACGATCGGCATCAAGACAGCCAGGGCCACATACTTTTGGATCGTCTCGTCAAAGAGGCCGATAACAAAAGAGGCCAAAATCGCCGTGCCCAGGTTGATCAGCAGCCACCAAGCCCGCTTCTTGGTCACCTCCTTGAGATCACCCTCCTCTTCGGCCTCCTCTTCCACACCGGCGAGGTTGTAGATCTGCTCGGTGGCTTGCTCTTCGATCAGATCGATGATATCATCAGAGGTGATACGCCCCAGTAGCTTACCCTTTTCATCCACCACGGCCACCACTGCCAGATCGTAATCCTCGAACTTCTTGATCACATCGTGTACCGGCTCATCCACCCGCACCGTGATAGGCTCGTAGCGCTTGTCCTTGATGATATCTTTGAACTTTTTATTGAAATCGTATAAGATCAGATCCTCCAGCGGGACGATCGCTTTGAGGCGGTCTTGAGAATCCACCACATAGACCTGATGGACATTGGAGAGCTCTCCCTCCTCCTTGAGTCGTCTCAGCCGCTCGATCGCATCTTTGATCCTCTCATCCTCATAGGCTTTGAAGACTTCCGTTTGCATATAGGCCCCAGCATGAGCCTCGTCGTAAGAGCTGAGCTCCTCGATCTCCTCCTTGGTCTCTTTGTCTATGTTTTCGAGGACCTCACGTTCCAGCTCCTCATCGATCGCTTCGATATCTTTGACCAGATCCACCGCATCGTCGCTATCGAGCTCCTCCACCGCTTTGGCCAACCGTTTGGCCGAGAGGTGTTCGATGGCGTCATCTTTGATGCTTTCCGGTAAATGGAGCAGTACCTCCCCTAAAATATCCTCGGGCAATTTTTTCAAAATTTCATAAAACTCTTCTCTATCTTCGTTGTAGAGATATTTCAAATATGCAGCAATTTCACTTGGGTGTAGAGAAATCTCACCGCTTCTTAGTTCACTTTGTAAAACCTGGCCAATCTTTAAAACTTCAACTTTTTCCATCTTCCCCTCCTTTATACTCCACCAAACTTTTTACAAACTCTACCTTATTTGGTGCTTTTGGTTTTTTGGCCAAATCTTCGAGCTCTTTTTTATATCTTTTTACAAGCTGTTTGAATTCTTTTAATTTTTTGCCGCTTAGGCGGCTTTTGGTGATCTTGACGATGCTCAGTGGATTGATGGCTCTACCTTTTTTGTATAGACCAAAATGCAGATGAGGACCGGTACTAAGCCCAGTAGAGCCCACATATCCGATCACTTGCCCTTGGCGGACACGCTTGCCTGCTCGAATGCTACGGCGAAATTTGGAAAGATGTGCATAAAGAGTTTTGTACCCTTGGCCATGGTAGATGATCACTACCTTGCCATAGCCCCCTTTACGTCCGGCAAAAAGCACTCGTCCATCACCAGCCGCTACCACGGGAGTCCCCCGTCTCGCTCCAAAATCGACTCCCAAGTGGGCTCGATAGCGATGCAAGATCGGATGCCACCGGCGGCGAGTGAAACGGGAGGTGATACGGGCATTGCGCACGGGACGCTTCAAAAAGAAGCTCTCCAGCTCCTTGCCCTTTTCGTCATAGTAGCGGTCGTGATAGTTGAAGATATAGTATCTACGGCCTCCCGCCTCCACCATAGCCGCTTGGATGGTGGGCATGCCAAAGGGCTCTCCCAAGCGAAGCTTTTGGCTGTAGATGATCGCTAATTTATCCCCTTTGCGTATCGAGTGTGAAAAATCTACACTATGCTTGAAGGCCGAAACGAACTCGTTGGCCAGCTTCTTGTTGCCATCGGTGGCTCGAAGGATATCGACATAGGGAGAGTGCTCCATCGCCAATGAAAAAGCATCCTCGATCTTTTGGTAGTGGATAGGATCGAGACGAAATTTATATTTACCATCCTTGTAGATATGGATCTGCAGCTCTTCGCTGATGGGAACGAGCAGATGCTCTATCGTACCATTGGCATCTTTGAGTACGATATAGGGGCTACCGGCTCTGATCTCACTGGCCAGCTCCTTCTCTTCTCTATCGAGGCCATAGTAAAGCTTAGCTGGAATCCCGTTTTTTGACAAGAAGCCAAGGAGCGTCTCCCCTTGTGGCCATCTTTTTTGTTCCACCATAGATCCAAGCAGCAGCGTCGCCGTCAACAAAAAGAGCCAGATCGTTCTTCTCACTATCCTACCTTTGCGATATTAAAAAGGCTCTATTTTATCTAATAGTTACTTAAATTTTGGATACTTTGGTTGCAAAACTTACAGCTTTATAAGCTAAGCGTTGGTATGATTAAGCAACATAAACCAAAGGAGAACCTTTGATCCGTCTGCTCTTTTCGATACTCCTATCTTTGCCCATATGGGCCCAGATCCATACCACTATCACCAAAATAGAAGGCTCTGGCGCCAAGATCGAGCCAGTACAAGCCATCAAAGGAATGAGCGGGATCGTCATCCACCACTTCGATGCCGACCACTCCACCATCGTCGCTCGAGCCATCTACCAAGGGAGTGATACCATCACCTTCGATGTGTACGACGCTTTGGCTCAAGAGTCGTTGCCAAAGCCAAAGATCTTGCCCCAGGTGGGCGACGAGGTGATCTTGGGCTATCTGTATGACAGATCCTTGCTCATCGCTCCAAATCTACAGAGCTACCAACACTATGTGGCCGCCCATCCAGATATCCAGTGGCTCCACCCCGACCTCTTCGCCGTAGAGCTCTCCAAAGCCCGCCACCCAATACCCCAAAAAGAGGATTTCAAAAATTTTTGCAATAAATTTGCTACAGGTACTATCCATTTCGCTTTGAAAGATCGGGTGGTGGAGGCGGACTGCTACACCCTCGCTCCTTTGCATCATGAGAGTTTCCCAGTCGATCAGACAAAAGTCAAACTCCCCTTCTACAGCCGTATCAAAGAGATAGAGAGCTCTATCTTCGACTTTTTTGGCCAAAAAGAGATCCCCGACTACTTTGGCTACTACTCACATCTACTGGAGGCGAAATGATAGGCAAAAACCATATCGAAGCACTCAAGAAACTGATAGGCGAAGAGAATGTCAAAAACGACAAGCCCCACCGCCTCGCCTACTCCTATGACGCCACGAGAGAGCACTTCAAGCCCGATGTGGTGATCTTTCCAAAAAACGAAGAGGATGTGAGCAAAGTCCTAAAATACTGCAACGAGCACAAGATCCCGGTTGTACCAAGAGGTGCTGGCAGCGGCTTTACGGGTGGAGCGCTGCCTGTAAGTGGCGGCGTGGTGCTGGCAGTAGAAAAACATATGAACAAGATCCTCGAGATCGATACCAAAAATATGGTGGCGGTGGTGCAACCAGGCGTACTCAACAAAGAGCTGCAGCGTGAGGTAGAAAAACTGGGACTCTTCTATCCGCCAGATCCAGCGAGCCAGGAGTACTCCACCATCGGGGGCAACGTGGCCGAAAACGCTGGAGGGATGCGAGCGGCAAAATATGGTATCACCAAAGATTATGTAATGGCCCTAAGAGCTGTGTTGCCCAATGGCGACATCATTCGAGCTGGCAAAAAGACCATCAAGGATGTGGCGGGATACAATATCGCGGGTATCCTCATCGCCAGCGAAGGGACCTTGGCCGTCATCACCGAGATCACCCTCAAGCTGCTTTCCAAACCCAAACTCACCAAGACGGTGATGGGGGTCTTTCCTACCGTTACCGAGGCGATGAACGCCGTCTACAAATCCTTGGCCGGCGGGGCAAACCCTGTGGCGATGGAATTTTTGGACAATCTGACCATCAGGGCCGTGGAGGAGAAATTCCACAAAGGCTTGCCCACCGACGCAGGAGCGATCCTCATCAGCGATATCGACGGCAACGTGGAGGAGGAGATCGACTACCAGATTGAGCTACTGCGCAAATACTTCAATGAAAACGGCTGTAGCGAATTTCGGGTAGCCAAGGACGAAAAAGAGGCGGCCGATATCTGGTTTGCCAGACGAAACGCCAGCCAATCCATCACTATCTATGGCTCCAAAAAGATCAACGAAGATGTGACAGTCCCCAGAAGCGAGCTACCAAGATACCTCGAAGAGGTGGATAGGATCTCCAAAAAGTATGGCGTCAAGATTCCCTGTTTTGGCCATACGGGGGATGGCAATGTCCATACCAACGTAATGGTAGATGGGAGTGATCCCAAGCAAGTGGAGATCGGCTACAAGGCGATAGAGAAGATTTTCAAGATGACTATCGAGATCGGCGGGACACTCAGTGGAGAGCATGGCATTGGGCTCTCGAAGGCTCCATTTATGAAGATGGCCTTCACTCCCCAAGAACTTAATCTCTTTCGAGCTATCAAAAAGGCCTTCGATCCCAACAACATCCTCAATCCTGGGAAAATGGGACTGTAGTAATCATGCTTGAGGTGGCGAAGAGTTGGTGGAAGCGCTTTTACGATCCCGATATGACGATGTACGCATCATCTCTTAGCTTCAACACTATCTTCGCCATCGTGCCGCTACTACTCGTCTTCTTTTCCATCTTTATCCGGCTGCCAAGTTTCGAGAGCTATTCGGCCAAACTCAAAAACTTCATCTTCTCCCACCTCATCCCAGCACACCAAGAGACCATCACCCACTATATCGATACCTTTATGAAAAACAGCTCCAAGATGGGGGTCATGGGATTTGTCTTCGTACTGTTCGCTTCGATCATGTTTTTTCAAAACTATGAATATATCGTCAACAAGATCTTCAAAAGCAAACCCAGAAGTTTTTGGGACTCCATCACCACCTACTGGACACTCATGACCTTGGCGCCTATCGGTCTGGCATTTTCGTTCTATCTCTCCTCCAAGATCCAGGCCCTGCTCAACAGCTCCCACTACACCGACTGGATCGACTTTTTGTCTATTTTTCCCTATCTCATCATCTGGCTCATATTTTTCATCACCTACAAGATCTCAGCCACAGCCTGGATCCATCCAAAAGCGGCCATGGTCTCCTCTTTTGTCTCCTCTTTGGTATGGGACGTGAGTAAAAACCTCTTCGTCTACTACGTGGTCTATAACAAGACCTACACCACCCTTTACGGCTCCTTTAGCGCCATTTTGTTCTTTTTGCTCTGGATCTATATCTCCTGGATTATCTTTTTGTATGGACTGAGACTATGCTACCTGATAAATCAAGAATATACCAAAGGCGCTATATGCCGCATAGAGTGCCAAGGGACGCCAGATAGCGAGCAAAGAGGCCAAGAGATAGAGCCCAAAGAGCCATAGAGGCAGCTCCACTCTCACCCCCTCACCTGCTACACCGAGCATCTCCACTACGCCATCCAATACACCACCGTAGCCCACAAAATGCAGTAGCAGCGCCAAAGGATAAAAAAGCACAAATAAAATGCTCAGCAGTGGCGAGAGAAGCATCCAAGGATTGAACATCCCAAAGACAAAAAGAGAAAGAGGCAGCATGGCCAAAAAGACCCAAAAGTTTAGCAAAAGAAAAGTCCAGAGCTTGGATAGCTTGAAATGGTGCAAAAAAAGATAGATATAAAAGACCCCGGTCACCGAAAACCAAAATCCCACACTCCACAAAAGCCTTGGCCAAAGAGCAAGCACCAATAGTACGATCCAGCCAAGGGTCTCGAAGCTAAGCAGCTTGAGACCTCGATCGAGCATAAAAAGTCCTACTCCCATCATCGTAGCGGAGCGTACGACCGATGGCACCAAGCCCAAAAATGCGGCATATCCTACCACTGCCGCAAAAGCAAGAGCGAAGACCAGCCTCTTAAGATTGGCCCAGGGCCAAAGAGACTGCCACACTGGCCGCAGTACAAAGTAGAGCATAAAGGAAAAAAAGCCAAACAAAAGCCCCATATGAAAGCCACTGATAGCCACGAGGTGGCTGATACCAAAATTTGAGAGCATCTGACGAAAATCTCGTTGGATAGGCATGGCCAAAAAAAGCGTGCCAAAGAGCTCCTTGGCCAGTTGGCTTTGGTGCTGCGAAGCGATACGCTCCCACAGACTCTCTCGCAAATTTTTGGGAAGCACTCCTATGATGTACGAAGGGGCGTAAAAGGAGTGGAGGTAGTCAAAAAATATGGGCTTTTGGCCAAAAAGGAGTAGCTCGATCCGTCTGCCTCGAAGATCCTTGAGATCTTCATTGGAAGTGGTATAAAAAGAGGCTCCCTCTTTGCTGCGAAGCCGCAAGACCCAATGGCCCCTTTTTCGGTACCGGTTGAGCACCTGGGCCTGGGTATAGCGCCGCTTCTTGGACCAAAAGTTTTGGTAGGTATGATACTCTAAGCCAAGATTGGCCAAAAACAGAACCAGCAACACCCCAAAGGCTACGAGGCGCTCCCCAAAAGAGCCAAAGAGCGGGGCGTTCACACGCCGGGCACCTCGAAATTGGTCTCTTTTGGTTCGTATTCTCGCACCGTCTCGGCCGCCTCTTCGGCAAACTTCACATACTCTTTGTGAAACCAGAGCTTCACCACGCCAGTGGGCCCGTTTCTTTGCTTGCCGATGATGATCTCCGCCTCTTCCACTTTTTTCTCTTCGATCTCTACATCGATCTTCTCACCTTTGGCCTGGGCCTCTTTGAGCTTCTGTTTGGCCTCTTTGAGCTTGTAGACGTCGTCACGATAGACAAAGAGTATCACATCCGCATCTTGCTCGATAGCACCGGACTCTCGTAGGTCGCTGAGCATCGGGCGCTTGTCGATACGACTCTCCAAGGAGCGGTTGAGCTGAGAAAGGGCGATGATGGGGATCTGTAGCTCACGAGCCAACATCTTAAGGCTTCGGCTGATCTCACTGATCTCCAAGTGCCGATCCTTGGTGCCGCTGCCGCTCATCAGCTGCAAGTAGTCGATCACCGCCAGCTCGATCTCGGGGTGCTGGGATTTGAGCTTTCTTAGCTTCGCTCGCAGCTGATGGACATTGAGACTCCCCTCGTCGTCGATGAAGAGCTTCTTTTTGTCGTAGTAGTCGCTGAGCCTGCTGATCTCGCTCCACTCCAGATCGCTGAGATTCCCCACTCTCAAGCGCTGCAAAGGGATGGAGGCCTTGGCGCTGAGCATCCGCATCATCAACTGCTCTGCCGGCATCTCCAAAGAAAAGATCACCACCCCTTTGTTTTGATCCAGTACGGACTGAGCCAGATTGAGAGCAAAGGCGGTCTTTCCCATCGAAGGTCTGGCGGCGATGATGATCAGATCCCCTGCGTTGAAGCCGGCAGTTTTGAGATTGAGCTCGTGAAAGCCGGTATCGAGACCTATGAGGATAGAGTTGCCCCGCTCTTTCATTTTGAGCAGATGCGCCAAAGTATCCTTCATCACCTCCCCAGAGGTCTTGAAATCTTGGGAGCTGGTCTCGGTGGTGATCTTGTAGAGCTTGGATTGGATCTCGTCGATCACGTCCACCACCGGCAGATCTTGCTCCACCGTGATCTTTTTGATATCGGTGGTCAGATGCACCAGCTCTCGCTTGATCGCCTTTTCTTTGATCTCTTTGACGTAGGCTGAAGTGTTGGAGAGGGGATTGGCGGCCAAGACCTCCAAAAAGGGCTCCTCCTCGAACTGCCCTTTGAGCTCGAGCTTCTCTTTCAAAAACTCCTCGTCTATGGGCTGATCCTCTCGCCACAGCTCCTCCATCGCAGCGAATAGATTGCGATGAAATGGGTGATAAAAATCGCTTGGCTTCAGCACTGCAGCCACTTCTTCGAAGATGGCCGGATCGAATAGGATGGAGCTGAGCACCGCTCGCTCGATGTTGAGATTGTATAGATGTGATTCCATGGATTTCCTCAAGCCTATCCAAACAATTTACTACGACACGCTTTGGCCCGATGGGTCGAAGGGCAAAGCTTCGGGGTACCCATCGTGGACAACCGCGTGGAGTAGAAATTCGTTTGGATAGGAAATTTGTTGGGTAATTATACTATGAGTCGTGTAAACTATTTTTCACTCTCGGCCGCAAACTTCTCCACCTCGTGGATAAAGCGCTCCACCAGCTGCTCTTCCGGCAGCTTGGCCACCACCTCACCTCGCACCATGATAAGCCCGCTTCCTTTGCCATAGGCGATGGCCACATCGGCGTGTTTGGCCTCGCCAATGGCGTTGACCACGCAGCCCATCACCGAGACGTTCAGTGGCGTCTTGATATGCTTGGTGCGCCGCTCCACCTCCGCCACCGCTTTGACCAGATCCGCCTCTATCCGTCCACAGGTGGGGCAGCTGATGATATTGATACCCTCTTCGCTTCTGCCGGCATCCTTGATAATGGCTCGGCCCACTTCGATCTCTTTTTCCAGCTCTCCGGTGATGGAGACGCGAATCGTATCGCCTATACCATCGAGCAGTAGACTGCCGATACCGATGGCGCTTTTGATCGTGGCATGAAAGATGGTCCCAGCCTCCGTCACACCAAGGTGAAAAGGGTATGGCACCAAAGGGCGCAGCTGGCGGTAGGCTTGGACCGTTCGCTCCACGTCGCTGGCTTTGAGGCTCACTTTGATATCGCTAAAGTCCAAATCTTCGAGGAGTTTGATATGGTAAAGCGCGCTTTGGACCATCGCCTCGGCCGTGGCCCCATACTTTTGCTCGATCTCCTTCTCCAGGCTTCCAGCATTGACGCCGATACGGATGGGGATATTTCGCTCCTTGCAGGCTCGCACCACCTCTTTGATCCGCTCTTTGGAGCCTATGTTTCCTGGATTGATACGGATGCAGTCCACCACCTCGGCGGCTACGAGGGCGAGGCGGTAGTTGAAGTGGATATCGGCCACCAGTGGCAAGGAGGTGCGCTCTTTGATTCTTCGCAAAGCCAGTGCATCCTCCATCTCGGGCACCGCCACACGTACGATGTCGGCTCCGGCAAAGTGGAGGCGGTTGATCTGCTCCACGGTCGCCTCCACATCGGCCGTGCGGCTATAGGTCATCGACTGTACGCTTATTGGCGCATCGCCTCCTACAGCCACATCGCCTACGTAGATCTTTTTGGTTGGATAGCGTTTCATCATACACCTTTGAGTAGTTCGATATCATCCATTGGATAGTGTTTGATATTGTATGTCCAAAGTACCAAATCATATATATGCACTGTCGCTGCAATCAAATAGTCTTCAAGTGAAATTGTATGATACGCCTTGGCATAACGATTTGCGTACATCCCGGCTTTATAACCGATTTGTGCATCGATGTCAATCACTTCAAAATATGAAAAGAGTTGCTCGATCTCTTCAAACTCCTTCTTTCGAGCCCCCTGATATACTTCCGCTATGACAATGGGCGATATAAAAAATTTGGCTCTTTTCTCGATCAATTGCCGGAGAGTTTCGATCGTATCGCTTCTCTTTTTCAAGATATTTATCACCACATCCGTATCCAAAAAAACTCTCATTTTTGAAGAATCCTACTTCTATTTCGTATCTCATCCACATACT
>JALWZJ010000156.1 GCA_027002625.1 Campylobacterales bacterium | reverse complement strand
TCTACGTTGCTTTTGATCTTGTCATAGAGCAGCGTACGAGGCATCAAAGCGATGGTAAAGAGCTCCGGATCGGCAAGGGCGATGGGACCGTGTTTCATCTCTCCGGCAGGATACCCTTCTGCGTGTATATAGCTGATCTCTTTGAGCTTGAGTGCTCCTTCCAGCGCCAGCGGATAGAAGAGGTCTCGTCCGATGAAGAAAAATCCATGCCCGTGCAGGTAGCGCTTGGAGAGGCGTTTGAGCCGCTCGTGCAAAGAAGTTCGCACTTTGAGGGCTTTTGGAGTGTGGAGCATCGCTTTGGTCTCTTTTTCAAACCTCTCCTGTGGCAGTGTGCCACGCAGTTTGGCCAAAAAAAGCGAGAGCATCCACAGTACTATCACCTGGGTAGTGAAGGCTTTGGTGCTGGCGACTCCTTTTTCGATACCGGCTCTTGTGAGGATGGTACGATCGGCCAAGCGAACGATGGAGGAGTTGTCCACGTTGCAGATAGCCAAAGTCTTGAGCCCGGCGGCTTTGGCCATTTTGAGAGCTTCCAGGGTATCTGCCGTCTCGCCGCTTTGGCTGATGACCACAAAGAGGGTATCGGGACGCAGGATAGGATCTTTGTAGCGAAATTCGCTGGCGATCTCACAGGTAGTGGGGATACGGGCCAGCCGCTCCAGTAGATAGCTGCCCGTAAGGCCTGCGTGGTAACTGGTCCCACAAGCACAGATCTTGATGGAGTCGATCTCATCAAAAAATCCATCCTCGATCTCTTCGAGATGTACATCTCCCTCTTCCACTCGTCCCATCATCGTCTCACCGATCACGTCGCTTTGTTCGTAGATCTCCTTTTCCATAAAGAAGCGATAGCCCCCTTTTTGGGCATACTCTTTGTCGATGGTCAGAGGCTGGAAGGTGAGGGTGGCTTGGCCACTGCCGTTTGCGTAGAGCTCTATTCCCTCGCTCGAGGCCACACCCCACTCCTCGTCTTCGAGGTAGTGCACCTCTTTGGCGTGCCCTATGAGAGGTGTGTCGCTGGAGGCGAAGAAGATCTCTTGGTCACTTTGGCCGATGATGAGAGGAGAACCCTTTTTGGCGAAAAATATCTTGCCAGGTTCGGCCTTGGTGATGAGCAAGATCGCATAGGCCCCCTCGAGGCGCTCGATGGTACGCTCGAAAGCCTCCTTGGCATCTTGGGTTTGGCCAAAATATTTCTCAAAAAGGTGGACGATCACCTCCGTGTCGGTCTGGCTTACAAACTGTGCATCGAGCTCGGCTTTGATCTCTTTGAAGTTTTCGATGATCCCGTTGTGGACAACGTAGCTAAACTCCCCTTGATGGGGGTGGGCGTTGAGCTCCGTGGGCTTGCCATGCGTCGCCCATCTGGTGTGGCCGATGCCTACACCAAAGCCCTCCGTCGTGATATCTTTACTTTTTCGTATGAGGTTGTCCAGCTTGCCCACCGCTTTGGCGATCGAGAGATTCTCATCTTGGAGTATGGCGATACCGGCGCTATCGTAGCCTCTGTATTCGAGCTCTTTGAGTCCTTCGAGCAAAAATTCCTTGATATTGCCATCTCCTATATATCCGACTATTCCACACAAATGTCACGCTCCTGTGAGTTTTTGCACTATTTCATCCACTTTCGAACAAAATCTGCCATTTTTTTCGATCAAAAACATATCTTTCGCCCGTCCTTTGACGGTATTGATCCTGGCCGTGGCGATATCGATCCCAAAATCGTCGAATACTTTGGCCAAAAAGGCGAGCAATCCTTTTTGGTTTTTGGCTTCGATGCCCATAAAGGCGTATGTTTTGGAGTGATCGCAATCTATTTTGATATTCTCTTTTTCTATTATCGGCCACTTGAGGCGGATTTGTTTGCTCATATCGAAAGAGTCGTGGATCACCTGCTCGATATATCCCCTGTCCGCCTCGCTGCCGATAAATTCGATGCGAAAGTATTTGATCTCGTCAAAAAGTTTAAAAACTTCCATCGAAGCGATATCGAGGTAGCTGAGCTTGCCCAGCAGGTAGCCTAAGTTGAGCGGCTTTCTACGATAGATTTCAATAGTGAGATATCCGTCCGTATCGATACGATAGCTGAAGTCTTCGGTCTCGTAGGCCCTTTTGGCGATCTGGATGATCTCTTCGGGCTTGTGCTTGATAAAAAAGAGATTGGAGTCGATGGAGAGGATCTTTTTTTGCAAAATCTTTGGAAGCTCTTGAAACTTGGGATGGCGCATGAGGGCCTTTTCCTTTCGCAGCCGCTTGCTTACTTCGTCCAAGATCTCTTTGTTTTGCAAAGCCTCCAGTGCTTGGTGGTAGAGCTCTCGCAATAGATTGGCGTGGTAGGAGGTGTAGATATCCTTGCCCACCCCCTTGATGTCGGCATAGGTGAGGATATAGAGCATATCCAGCGCCTTCTTGCTGCCCAGTGGTGCTGTGAAGGCGTAGATCACCTTTTGGCTGTGGATATCTTGGTTGTAGGCGATCTCGGTCATGGCGGTGTGGTATTTGATGAGTGTGGTTCCAAGCTCTACGAGATCTGGAGCGAATCCCAGCTTTTGGGCATAGAAGCGTAGCAGCTTCGCCCCCACCTCATGGTGGCGCTGACGCCTGCCTTTGCCGCTGTCGTGTAGTAGTACCACGAGTCTGAGGATCGCTTGCTCATCAGGGCTCAAAGAGTCGAAGAGCTCTTGGATGAAGGGCTCTTGGATGGTTTCCAGTGCCCGTACGCATTCGAGTGAATGGATATCCACCGGGTATTGATGATAGCCATCAAACTGGGGCATATGGAGCACTTTTTTCATTGGTGGTACTACGATACCCAGTAGATTGGCCTGGTGCAAAAGGCGCAAAGGAGCGTAGAGCCGCTTTTTGTAAAAGAGCTTTTTGATCTGCTGCAAGAGGCTTTTGGAACTGCTTTTAGGGTATTTGGTCTGTTTGGCCACGTATAAAAGGGCCGGATCGTAGTCTGTAAACTCTGTCATATTGAGGATTTGTAAAAGATTGGTGATATGGCGCTCTTTGGCCAAAAAGCGGCTGTAGAGCCGATCTTCGCACTCGAAAAATCCGGGAGCGATACAGGCACGCCGAAAGAGTGGTACATTGGTGCTATCATACAGCAGTGGCCGCACCATCTTTTTGGTAAAAGTCTGGCTAAAGGCATCGATCGTATGCATCGCCTGGAAGGTTTTGGTCATCAAAGTTTGCTGCCGCTTTTTTGGGGTACTCCCTTTGATCTGAAGTTTTTCTATGAGATCTGGAATATATTGCATAAGGAGCCGGTCCTCTTTTTTGCCGGCTACCAGATGCAGTGCTGCTCTGAGGCGAAAGAGCCACTCCAAAGCGATACGGTACTCCTTGTACTCCTCGTCGCTAAAGAGGATACCGCCAAGATCTTTTGTGGAGCTCACTCCATAGAGGCTGGTGGCTATCCAAAAGAGTAGGTTGCTATCTCGAAGCCCTCCAACTCCTTCTTTTAAAAAAGGCTGCATATTGAGTGGATACTTTTTACGTCTTTGCTTAGCCTCTTCAAGTTTGGCCAAAACATACTCTTTTTGATCGGTGTGCCGGATCTGAGTCAGCTCGTTTTGGATCTCGAACCAAAGATATTTGCTACCGATGATGAAGCGAGACTCGAGCAGTGCTGTCTTGATGGTGATATCCTCTTTGGCTACGCTTTGGAGCTCGCCAATCTCGTGGACTCTATGGCCAAGCTTCAGCCCAGCATCCCAGGCGATATGGAGGATCTTTTCTATAAGTAGCCTGGTGTTGTAGCCTTCCACCTCTTCGTAGACCAGCATCAAGTCGATATCGGAGTAGGGGGCCAGCTGCTCACGCCCATAGCTGCCAAGGGCTGTGAGGGTGAGGGGGATGGCGTTGGAGAGGGGGGAGTAGATCCCAAAGAGCTTGCGCACGGCGATCTTGTAGATGGTTTTGATGATCGAGTCGATATATCTGGTGTGGCGCACCAAGAAGTCTTTGCCCTGGGTTTTGGCGAAGAGCTCGTCGAGGGTGGTGAAGTACTCTTTGATGATGGATCTTAGCTCCTTGGATATCTCCAGATCCGAGCGCGAAGAGTCCAAGAGTTGACGCAGCCTGCTATCCAAGCCTCTCCTTTTTTTGTATAATTATACAAAAATCCAAGAGGGGCTATGGAACTGATCGAAAAATTGCGAAATGGGGAGAGGCTTGGCTTCGAAGATGGTGTGAAGCTCTATGATCTCGATCTTTTTACATTGGCCGAGTTCGCCCACAAGAGGCGAAAAGAGCTCTACGGCAACAAAACCTATTTTAATATCAATCGCCACATAAACCCCACAAATATCTGCAAAGATATCTGCAAATTCTGCGCCTTTAGTGCCAATCGCAAAAACCCAAATCCCTACACGATGAGCCATGATGAGGTCCTTAGTATCGTCGAGGATGCGAGTAAAAGGGGTGTCAAAGAGGTCCATATCGTCTCGGCCCACAACGACCAGGTAGGACTGGATTGGTACTTGGATATGTTTCGCAAGATCAAAGAGCGTTTTCCCCAGATCCATATCAAGGCTCTCACGGCTGCGGAGGTGAATTTTTTGGCCAAAGAGTATAGACTGAGCTTCGAGCAGATGATCGATCTGATGATCGAGCACGGTGTGGACAGTATGCCAGGAGGGGGAGCCGAGATCTTCGATGAAGAGGTGCGAGACTACATCTGCAAAGGCAAAGTGAGCAGCGACGAGTGGCTGCAGATCCACAAGCTTTGGCACCAAAAGGGGCGCAAATCCAACGCTACGATGCTTTTTGGTCATGTGGAGAGCCGAGGGCACAGGGTCGACCACATGCTGCGTCTAAGAGATTTGCAGGATGAGACGGGAGGTTTCAACTGCTTCATCCCACTGGTCTATCAAAAGCAGAACAACTACCTCAAAGTCCAAAACTTCGTCACTGGCCAGGAGTATCTCAAGACCATCGCCATCGCCAGACTTATACTGGACAATATCCCGCATATCAAAGCATACTGGGCCTCTTCGACGCTCAATCTCGCCCTTGTGGCCCAGGAGTTTGGGGCAGATGATCTGGACGGTACCATCGAGCGTGAAGCGATACAAAGTGCCGCAGGAGCTGCCAGCAAATATGGCGTGGGACTGGATGAGTTTGTCCATCTGATCAAAGAGAGTGGCTTTGTGCCGGTGGAGCGAGACAGCCTTTACAATGAACTGAAAGTTTGGGCATGAGATACTATGGTTACGAGGAGTTTGTCAAAGATATCAAGGAGTTGGCCAAAAGAGTGGGGGAGTGTGATGCGATTGTCGCGATCGCCAGAGGAGGTCTGACCCCTGCCCATATGCTGGCCGAAGCGCTGGATGTGCGAGATCTTTACACTATAGGCTCTCGAAGCTATAAAGATCGGCAAAAGGTAGGCAAGCCGATTCTCTCTCAAGTACCGAAGATAGATGCCAAAAAGGTAGTGGTGGTGGATGATATCGTCGATAGCGGTGAGACGATGAGGGAGGTGATGGCGGCACTGAGCTCTCAAAATCCTGAAGTCCACTTTGTCAGTGCTGCTCTGTTTTACAAGCCTTCGGCTTGCTACCATCCAGATATCTGGCTCCAAAAAGCCGATGAGTGGATAGAATTTTTCTGGACAAAGGATGTCAATGATACTGATGATCGACAACTACGATAGCTTTACCTACAATATCGTCCAATACTGCCTCGAACTTGGCGCGAACCTCAAGGTGATTCGAAACGACGAGATGAGCGTGGAAGAGATACAGCGGCTCAATCCAGAAAAGATCATCATCTCTCCAGGCCCCGCTACACCTAACGAAGCTGGCGTGAGCCTGGATGTAGTGAAGCGCTTTGGTGACCGTAAGCCCATTTTGGGGATCTGTCTGGGGCACCAGACGATTGCACAGGCTTTCGGGGGTGAGATCGTCGAGGCCAAAAATATGATGCATGGCAAAACGAGCCACATAGCGGTGCAATCACCCACGAAGATCTTTAAAGGTTTGCCAGAGGAGTTTCGTGCCACCCGCTACCATTCGTTGGTCGTCAACCAGGAAAATCTCCCATCCATCGTCAAACCTACCGCCTATAGCAAAGACGATAAGGAGATCATGGCTTTGGAGGTGGAGGGGCGCCCCATCTATGGTGTCCAATTCCATCCTGAATCGATAATGAGCGAGTATGGATACGAGATTTTGGACAATTTCTTGAAGTTATGATTTTTGCTTACCTACTCCTGTATGCCATTGTATTGCTCTATGGAGCGAGCAAGCTTGGCATCGGAGTGGAGGAGGCGAAGATCATATTCGCGGACAATGGATGGCTCCATCGCTTGGCTCTTTGGCTCTATGAGCGGTGGCCCTCGGAGCTGGCCGTACGCTTACCCGTCATTGCCGTTACACTGCTCAATATCGCTCTTTTTTGGCTTTTGGCCAAAAGGTATCTCAAAAAGCCTCAGGACGCTTTGCTCGCTGCCATTGTTTTCTCTTTGCTTCCAGCGGTACTGGGCTCTGGTGTAGTGCTCAGCAAAGCCCCTTTCGTACTCTTTGTCACTCTACTCTTTTTACTCTGGTATCGAAGCTGGTTTGGCCAAATCGTAGCGATAGGGGCTCTCTTTTTCGACAAAGCCTTCGCTGTCTTGTTCTTGGGGACCGCTTTGTATGAACTCTATGCCAAAAGATACAAAAGAGCCTTCTTTTACGCACTTCTTTTCGCTCTTTCTTTATGGCTTTATGGATTTGATGTGGGAGGACGCCCCAGAAGCTACTTTTTGGATACCTTCGCCACCTTTAGCGCTATCTTTTCGCCTCTTGTTTTTTTGTACTACTTCTATAGTCTCTATCGTGTCGGAGTCAAAGAGGCCAAGGATATCGTATGGTTCGTCAGTGCCACCGCCTTTTTGTTTGCACTGATTCTCTCTTTTCGTCAACGCATCCATATGGTCGATTTCGCTCCCTTTGCTGTGGTGGGCGTAGTGGTGATGGTACGAGTATTTTTGCACAGCTTACGGGTGCGTCTACCAAAATATCGCAAAAAACATCTGATCGCTTTTTGGATCGTCTTTGGCTCGCTGCTGATCAACGATCTGGTATTTGTATTCAACGAATTGCTTTTTCTTACCCTTCCTCCAAAGCGCCACTTTGCCTACCGCTACTATCTGGCCAAAAATTTGGCCAAGACGCTTCATAGTCATAAGATATCTTGTGTATACACAAAAGAGCGCTCCTTGGCTTTGCAGCTTCGCTTTTACCAGATAGAGAAGTGTCGAGACCCCATAGTTTCACTCAAGCCCATGGCAAATGCGACCAAGTGGAAAATTCCTCTGGCCATGGGAGCCAAACTCCCCATCTTTGTAACATATAGTAACATCACATCGCCACAATACTCTCCAGATTTGTAACGAAATTAAACATCTTTTTTCAAGTCATAATAAATCCTTTTGAAAGTGATAGATAAAAATAAAAATACATGTTACTATTGCAAATATCAGAAATTATCTAAGGAGAGAGAATGGCTCAAAGGGCGATACGTGAGTACGACGGCAAAAAACTTTTTGCCCAAAACTGGGACAAATACTTCAAAGGTCTCAACTATCCGTTTGAGAGTGTTTTGGTCACAAGTGGCGAAGAGCTGCTCAAAAAAGCCGAGGAGCCAGGATATGAATGGCTCAAGAAAAAGCCTTTGGTGGTCAAACCCGATATGCTCTTTGGAAAGCGGGGCAAGAACAATCTCGTACTTTTCAAAGTGAACAAACCAGGTGATGTAACACTCGAAGATGCAGCCAAATGGATCGATGAAAAAAGAAATCAAGAGACTACGCTACTCAGTGGCCAAAAAGGGGTGCTAACGCACTTCATAGTAGAGCCTTTTACACCCCATAGCGAAGATGAAGAGTACTATATCGCAGCTACCACTCTCGATGAAGAGAACGACGTGCTTTATATGAGTGCACATGGTGGTATGGAGGTAGAGGAGAACTGGGACAAAGTGACGGAAGTGAAGATCCCTATCGACGCTACGGACGAAGAGATCGAAAAGCTCATCAAAGAGAATATCCCAGCCGACATTCCAGCGGATAAAAAAGATGTCTACGCACAATTTGCCGTAGATTTTTACAAGTTCTTTAGAGATCTCAACTTCGCATATCTTGAGATCAACCCAGTGGTGATCGTAGGCAACAATGTCTATCTTTTGGACCTTGTGGCCAGACTCGACGATACGGCTGGCTTTATGATGAAAGATGTATGGGGAGATATCGAGTTTCCTACTCCTTTTGGCATGCCTGAAAAATCTCCCGAAGAAGAGGCCATCGCCGAAGCGGATGCGAAAAGTGGTGCTTCCCTCAAGCTCACCGTCCTCAATCCCGAAGGTCGTATCTGGACGCTTGTAGCCGGTGGTGGAGCATCGGTCGTATATGCCGATACTATCGCCGACCTTGCTGGTGGAGTAGCGGAGCTTGCCAACTATGGTGAATACTCTGGTGGTCCTACTACCGATGAGACACGATTTTATACAGAAACGGTCCTCGATCTGATGACTCGTCAAAAAGATCCTCAAGGCAGAGACAAGATCCTCATCATCGGTGGAGCTATCGCCAACTTTACAGACGTTGCGAAAACATTTACCGGTATTATCCAAGCTTTTGAGAAGTATGCCGATAAGATGAAAGATGTAGGTGTTCGCATCTATGTACGACGAGGTGGTCCAAACTACGAAAAAGGACTCAAGGATATCAAAGAGGCAGCCGATCGATTGGGACTTCCTATTAAAGTTTTTGGACCAGAGACTCACATCACCGATATCGTTCGTATGGCACTCGAAGACGACAAAGCAAAAGCATAAGGAGATTGAATGGGACTTTTTACACGAGATACTCAAGCCATTTTTTGGAACAACAACCGAAGCGCTATCCAGCGAATGCTCGACTACGACTATATCATCAAACGAGAAAAGCCTTCCGTAGCGGCTATCGTAGCGCCTACGAGCTCCAATAAATTCGACAAATTTTTCTTCGGTACCGATGAGGTAATGATCCCTATCTATCGTAGTACCGAAGAGGCTGCCGCCGCTCATCCAAATGCGGACGTACTACTCAACTTCGCCTCATTTAGAACAGCTTACGACGTGACGATGGATGCACTTCGCTTTCCACAGTTCAAAACCATCATGATCACTGCCGAAGGGATCCCTGAGCGACTCGCTCGGATCATGAACAAAACCGCTAAAGACAAAGGGGTGCTCATCATCGGTCCAGCAACCGTCGGGGCCATCACTCCAGGGGCTTTCAAAGTGGCGAATATCGGTGGAACCATCGAAAATATCGTCAAATCCAAACTCCATAGGCCAGGGAGCTGCGGTCTTGTGACTCGAAGTGGAGGGCTTTTCAACGAGCTTTCCAACATCATCGCCCTCAATGCCGATGGTATCGCCGATGGTGTGGCGATCGGTGGGGATAGATTTGTAGGTTCCGTATTTATCGATCATCTGCTTCGAATGGAAAAGGACCCCAACGTAAAATATATGCTGCTTCTTGGCGAAGTAGGGGGTCGGGAAGAGTACAAGGTGATCGAAGCGGTCAAGAGTGGCAAGATCACCAAGCCGGTAATTGGCTGGTGTATCGGTACCATCGCACAGCATTTTAGTAGCGGAGTGCAGTTTGGACACGCAGGAGCGAGTGCGAATGCGGATGAAGAGACAGCGGTGGCCAAAAACAAGGCGATGAAAGAGGCTGGTATCCATGTGCCCGATAGCTTCAACGACCTGCCACACGTCATCAAAGGGGTCTATGAAGAGCTTCGAGGCGAAGGTGTGATCAAAGATATCGAAGAGCCAGAGGTTCCACCAATCCCAGAAGATTTCGCCAAAGCTTTGAAAGCTGGCAAAGTGCGACGACCTAAACATTTTGTCTGTACCATCAGTGATGACAGAGGTGAAGAGGCCACATATGCCGGCTATCCTATCAGCTCGGTCGCCACTCCGGATACTGGCAAGACTATCGGTGATGTCGTGAGCTTGCTTTGGTTCAAAAAGGTCTATCCACGATGGGCGGTAGATTTCATCGAGACAGTGATCAAGACCGTAGCCGACCATGGCCCGGCGGTAAGTGGTGCTCACAACGCGAAAGTGACTGCACGGGCTGGCAAATCTGTAGTGGAGAGCCTCGTGACGGGACTTCTTACTATCGGTCCACGATTTGGTGGGGCGATCGATGGAGCTGCGAAGTATTTCAAATACGCGTATGACAACAATATGAGTCCAAAAGAATTTGTCAATTATATGAAAAAACAGGGTATTCCAATCCCTGGTATCGGACATAGAATCAAGTCCGTACGAAATCCGGACAAACGAGTAGAAGGGCTTAAAAAATTTGCCAAAGAGCATTTCCCGTCCACCCCACTGCTCGAATATGCATTGGAAGTGGAAAAACTCACTACGAGTAAAAAAGACAATCTTATCCTCAATGTGGATGGAACGATTGGTATTTTGATGGTGGATATGTGGAGAGCTTTGGGATATAGTGAAGAAGAAATTGACGAGTTTATCGAAAGCGGTACACTCAACTCTTTCTTTATCCTTGGCCGAACCATCGGATTTATCGGCCATATCCTCGACGAGAAACGACTCGGTATGCCGATGTATCGCCATCCATTCGACGATATTCTCTACGACGTGCAAAAAGCCGAAGAGATCAAATAACATCTCCCGGCTTTGGCCGGGAATGAATTATGAAAAGATCTTTTACTCTGCTTGAATTGATATTTGTCATCATCGTCATTGGGATATTGGCTGCGGTAGTGATCCCGAGGCTACGTACCGACTCCTTGACGAAAGCCACTACCATCTTTATCGATACATTGCGATATACCCAACATCTTGCAATGGTAGATGATAAATACACTCCTACAAAGGCTCTTTCTCTTTATAGCGGTTCTACAAAAAAGATGAAAGATACTAAATTTTGGTTCAAGAAGTGGTGGATGTTTTATATCAATGGCGCTAATTCGCATCCAGTCTTGGTTGTCTTTTCCGATACCCCTTCGGCCAATGCCGCCAATTCGGAATTCAATTACTACCCTTACTACGATGAAGTGGCCAATGGGGGATCGAGTGGCAAAAAGATGATGGGAAAATCTTTCAATGCTCCTACAGATGAAAAATATGTCGACAGGTCATTGGATCTTCTTTTATCGTACGGCATCAAAAAGGTAGTGATAGAGACTCCATGTAGCCACAATAAAACCAAGCTCGCTTTCGATGAGTTGGGTCGCCCCCACTGCATTCAGCAAAAGAGCTCTTCGAACTATACACCATATAGATATATTCTTGATAGCAAGATCAAATACACACTATGCAAAGACGATGGCTGCGAAGAGAATAGTTCCGTATGTGTCGTGGCCCGATCAGGCTACATATATAGATGTGATTGAGAATTTTGGCTACACCCCTTGACAATCCATCCGAATTTTGGTAGTATTTCGCTCCCGATTCGGGAGAAGATCTTTAAAAGAGAAGCCGAGGGCGATTTGGGTCACGACTGTAACGGTAAGTTACAGGTCGGGAGCGAGGCTTGACAGACTTGAAAGAGTTTGATATAATTCTCGTCCGCTTTGGGAGAAATTCCAAAGAGTTTGTAACTTTTCGTTACAAGCCGAGCGAAGCTCTTGACAAACTTGAAAAAGTTTGATAAAATTTCGGCCCTTGAACGGAAAAAGGTTCGACTGACCTATTCGGGTTGAATAGGTTTGAGAGTCTTTTGGATCTTTGACAACTAGACAGAATGAAGAGTCCCTTTGAGTTTTAAACA
>JALWZJ010000155.1 GCA_027002625.1 Campylobacterales bacterium | reverse complement strand
ACCAAGCTGCCAAAATATGTACGCGTGGAGGATCTGTACCGTTTCAACTGGATATGCCGCGAAGAGGGGAGCCATACCAGAAAACTGGTCTCCGAAGTCTTCGAGCGCCTTGGGGTGAGCTGCAAGAAGTTCAACGTCATCAGTGAAGTGAGCTCCTCCACCGCCGTGGTCAACTCGATCCTACGCAGCCCTATCGACAAAGAGCACCCCACCGTCTCCATCATCTCACGCTACGCCATCGAGGATGAAGTCAAACAGGGACGTCTCTTCGAAGCCAAGATCAAAGGCGAAAAGATCAAGCGAAAATTTTATATCTGCTATCTCAAAGAGCGTAGAAGCGACCCCTTTTTGATCAATATCGTCGATCATATCCTCAAGCTCAAGCATTAATCCTTTTTCAAAAAGCGTCGATTCTCCGGATTGGAGAGGAGCGCTTCCATTGAGGATTTGGGTTTGGTCTGCTGCTTGGGCACCGTGGCCGTGAGATTGACGAAGATGGGAGTCTCATCTACAATGATCTGCAAAATAGCACCCACTGGCACACGTACCACCGAGCCGAAATTCTCACTCCCAAATCCCGCCTCGAACTGCAGCACCCCATCTTCGAGCCGCGCGCTTTCATATGTGTAGTTCATCAATAAAAAGAGGGTGAACTCTGGAAGTTTTTCGTAGATCTCTTGGGGTAGCATCGGATCGAACGCTACTTGCTTGAGGTCCACCAGCACGCCAAACTCCTGATCCTTTTCGAAAAGATAGTAGAGTATATCGGTGGCGTGGTTGGTGAGGATCGTGGCGAACTCCTCATCTTGTAAAATGTCGTACAACATCGTCACTCCTTTGGCGTATTATACACTCATCAAGCTCAAAAAATCCTATCATCGCATTGAGAAGGGCTATCTTTTCGCATTTGGCCAAATCGGAAATCTCTAATTGCGCTGGGCGAAGCTTGCCTTGGTGGAGGAGCCGCTCACGGGTGGTACCTGGTAGCAGAGGCTCTTTTGGCGTGAGCCACTGACCTTTGTAGAGGAGGGCGATATTGGCGATGGAGGTGTCTTTGAGTAGCCCATCTTCACAGATCAGTATATCGTCACATCCATCCCTTTGGCCAAAAAGCTCCTCCAGCTCTTTGCGATCCAAGGCTTTGTAGGGGTAGTGGATGGAGCTCTCGATCAGGCGCAAGGAGTGCATAGACCTGGGAGTGTAGGAGTGGTACTCCACCTTTTGCAGTTTTTCGCCATAGATCACTTTGCAGCGCCAAAGGCCTTTGGCGGGGGGTGGGGGAAGGAGCGATAGATCGAGGGGTTCGAAGTTTGAAAAATGGGTCTTTTGGGTACGATGAGCCCTTCGTTCATGCCACTTCGTATGCCACAATCTGCCATCCAAGGCTTTGATGGTCTCGAAAAAGAGCATCAGCCAAAGAGTTCAGTGGAGAGGTATCGCTCGGCCGTGTCGCACAGCACCGTGACGATAGTGGCGTCTGGATACTTTTGGGAGAGCCTTTTGGCCGCCGCGATATTGGCGCCGCTGCTAATTCCCGCCATCACCCCTTTGGTTCTGGCCAGCCAGCGACTCTGCTCCATCGCCTCTTCATCTTCTATCTGGATCACTTGGGCAAAGATCGATCTATCGAGAATCTTTGGCACGAAGCCAGCTCCAATACCCTGGATCTTGTGCGGTCCGGGAGTGCCGCCGCTAAGCACCGGGCTTTTGGCCGGCTCCACCGCCACGATTTTGATGGAGGGGTCGTTGGCTTTGAGTACTCTACCTACTCCTGTGATCGTACCACCCGTTCCCACTCCGGCTACGAAGATATCGAGTTTTGGCATATCGGCCAAGATCTCTTTGGCCGTTGTTTTTTCGTGGGCCTCTGGATTGGCTGGATTTTCGAACTGATTGAGCATGAAACCACCAAGCTCTTTGGCCTTTTTGATAGCTCCTTGCATCCCCTCGTCTGCTGGTGTTAGTATCACATCGGCACCCAAAAAGCGCATCAGCTTTCGTCGCTCCACGCTCATCGATTCTGGCATGACGATGATGGCTTTAAGACCAAGGCTCGCGGCGATCATGGCGATGGCGATACCGGTGTTGCCGCTGGTTGGCTCGACGATGGGAGTGTTTTTGTTGAGCTTACCATCTTCCAAAGCCTTTTGGATCATGTTGAGTGCGATGCGATCTTTCACACTGCCGCCAGGATTGGTAAACTCACATTTGGCCCAGATATTTGGCTCTATTTGTAGCAAGGGTGTGTTGCCGATGAGATCGGTGATGGAGCCAGCCTTCATCGAATCACCTCCGTTTTGGCGATATTGGTGGCGTGGTAGACCACTTTGTGGTAGATTGTAGCATAATATCTGATAATGAGGTTTTGCAGCCAAGGCTCCAAGGAGGGCCAAAACCAGGCGTTGTTGCTGATAGCTATGATGTAGGTGGTGGGGCTTTGGTAGATAAGTGGATGGGTGGCCTCGTAGCAGATGGCGTTGGTGAACCGCACCCCTTCTATCTCGTAGATTTGAGGAGTGGTGGCGTGGTCGTAATCGCTGGCATCACCGAAAAAGATGTGGTTGACGAGGCGAGAGAGAGGTTTTGGCAGGGGGATCTCTTCCCCGAAGGGGACCAAAACCACCTTATCCAATATGATATATCGACCGTTTTGAAAAATATAGGTAGAGTTGTAGATCTTACCCTCTTTGTAGGCCAAAGCTCCCGTGACGATGGCGATCTTGTGGCTTAGATACTGCAGTCTTGAGAGCAGATTTGGATCGAGATTGAGAAAAAGAGGAAAGGCGCTCTCTGGCAGGACTACCATATCGTAGCCTTTATGGATGGCTCGATGGATATGAAAGAAGTTGTCGTGGATGATGGAGGTTAGCTCGCTTCGCCGCCACTTTTTCTCTTGGGGTAGATGAGTGGTGATCAGATCGATACGAAGAGGAGCCAGAGGAGGGGGGCTTGGATGGTGCCAAAGAGACAAAAACAGAGGCAGCGCCAAAAGCTTGCGCCAAGAGCGTGCCAGTACTATCCAGCCTGTAAACGCCAAAAAAAATGCGAAAGAGAGCGTATCAAAAGAAAAATAGGAACGCACGAGGGCAAGCTGGGGGATGAACCAGTTGAAGCCAAAAGGGTGGATAGATCCCACACTCCATACAAAGAGTCCCTTCGCCGCCGTTTGACCAAAAGAGGTGGGAAAAATGGCGGCCAAACGGTATCCAGCCCAAAATATCACGCCATAAATCAGCCCAATAGCAAGGATCACAAAAGGGATCATCCAGGAAAGATCGTAGTATCGAAAGCTCAGCGCTATCCACCAAAACCACAAAACTCCAATAAAAAAACCGATCCAAAAGCCCCGTTTGGCCAAAAGTAAAAGAGCAAATCCCACAATCGCCAACAGGCTAAAGAGCCACCGAGCCTGCACGCCCATCCACTCCAGATACAAAAAGAGGCTGAACACAGCAGCGATACCAAAGGATTTTATTAATAAACTAATGTTAAAATACCTCCCAAAATTTTGAAACAAAGGAATTTTCATGCAGGGACAAGGCGCAGGCATTTTAGGATCTCTCCTTCCGTTGATCATTATTTTCGTGATCTTCTATTTTCTTATCATCAGGCCACAGCAGCAGCAGGCCAAGAAGCACAAAGAGATGGTGAACTCTTTGCAAAAAGGGGACAAGATCGTCACCTCTGGAGGTATTATAGCCGAAGTGATCAAAAACGAAGAGGATCATATCAAAGCCAAGATCGACGACAACACCACGGTACGAATCGACAAGAACTATATCGCCAAAAAACTGGAAAGCTAAGCGATGCGGTGGCTCAACTGGAGACTCGCTCTTTTCATTTTGGTCTTCATAGCGGGTGTGGCTCTCTCCGTACCCTCACTGTTCAACCTCAAAGAAGGTCCCAAGATCACGCTTGGGCTCGACCTGCAAGGGGGGCTGCATATGCTCCTTGGAGTCGACACCAAAGCGGCCATCCACTCCAAAATCAAATCGATCGCTTCATCGATCAAATACTACGCCGAACAAAACGACATCTTGATCGATGATCTCAGAGTCAAAGAGAACGAGATCAGCTTCAAACTGCTCGATCCGGACGATGCGAAAAAGATAGATGAGTTTTTGGCCAAAGAAAAAGGACTCAAAGTCGAAAAGATAGAAGAAGAGTACCACATCTCCCTCACTCCAGAAGCGATCGAGGAGGTCAAGCAGTATGCCATCAAACAAGCGGTAGATACGATCAGAAATCGTCTCGATCAGTTTGGACTGGCAGAACCTACCGTAGCTAAGCAGGGCAAAGACAAAATCCTCGTGGAGCTACCTGGGATCAAAACTCCCGAGCAGGAGCAGCGGGTGCGCAAGCTGATCGCCAAAGCGGCCCACTTGCAGCTGATGGCCGTGGATGAGGCCAGGCAGGCCAGAGTCGATCAGATGACTCCTGAGGAGGCGGCCCAGTATGGGGATGTGATCCTAAAAGATCGCCACGGCAGAAAGTATCTGGTCAAAGAGATTCCAATCCTCGATGGTAGTATGATCAAAGATGCCAGAGTAGCCTTCGATCAAAACAACCAGCCTGTGATCAATTTTACGCTCAATAGCGAAGGGGCCAGGATCTTTGGGGACTTTACCGCCAAAAACGTGGGCAAACGGTTGGCTGTGGTGCTGGACAATACGGTCTACTCCGCTCCGGTGATACGTGAGCGTATAGGCGGAGGTAGTGGGCAGATCAGCGGGGGCTTCAGTCTCGAAGAGGCCCACGATGTGGCGATCGCTCTAAGAAGCGGAGCGCTCTTGGCACCTGTGTATATGGAAGAAAAGCGCAGCATCGGGCCAAGTCTTGGAGCCGATAGTATCCGACAAAGTATGATAGCGCTCATTAGCGGTTTTGTGCTGGTGGTGCTCTTCATGGCGATCTACTATGGTATCGCTGGCCTTATCGCCGATGTGGCCCTCATCGCCAACCTCTTTTTGATCATCGGAGTGATGGCGCTTTTTGGAGCCACTCTTACACTACCTGGGATGGCTGGTATCGTGCTCACTGTCGGTATGGCGGTGGATGCCAACGTGATCATCAACGAGCGTATTAGAGAGCTTTTGCGTCAGGGAGTGAGCATCAAAAAGGCGATCGAACAGGGGTACAAAAACGCTATGAGCGCTATTTTGGATGCCAATATCACGACTCTCATCGCTGCGATCGTACTCTACGCCTACGGTACGGGACCTATCAAAGGGTTTGCCATCACCATCAGTATCGGTATTTTGGCATCGATGCTCACGGCGATCGTGGGTACCCACGGGATATACCAGGCACTACTTCCAAAGATCGAAAAGAGCAAAAACCTCAATCTCTGGTTTGGAATAAAGGTATAGTATGGAGTTTTTTAGAACGGACAAAGTGTATGATTTTATGGGCAAGGCCAAATATTTCATGACCCTTTCGCTCATTCTCGTCCTTGCCTCCTGGGCGCTTCTTTTTTTCAAAGGGCTCAATTTTGGTATCGACTTTGCTGGTGGTACCATCGTGCAAGTGCGCTACGACAAGCCAGTGGACCTGGCCATGATCCGCTCAGCACTCAAAAAAAGTGAAGTGTTCAAAGATGCCAGCGTGACCCTCTTTGGGAGTGATAGAGAGATCGTCATACGGATCAAGAGCTCCTCCAAAAACCTCAAGAAAGATATAGGTGACGAGGCGAGGGCGGCCTTAGCCGGTACGGGACATTTTGAGATACGTCGTGTGGATATGGTAGGACCAAAGGTTGGAAGCGAGCTTAGAGAAAAGGGTCTGATGGCTATGGTGATAGCCATTCTTGGAATCCTCATCTACGTCTCGATCCGATTTGAGTGGCGCTTCGCATTGGCCAGTGTCTTGGCACTGGTGCACGATGTAAGCATCGCGCTTGGGGCGATTTCGCTTTTTAGTATTCCCGTCAATCTCGATATCTTGGCGGCTATTTTGACGATTTTAGGATATTCGCTCAACGACACCATCATCGTCTTCGATCGTATTCGTGAGGGTATCGTGGAGTCCGTGAAACTACGAAAACTCGATGAAGTGATCAACGAGTCGATCACCAAGACTCTCTCACGTACGACTCTTACCTCGTTGACCACCTTTTTTGTGGTGCTCACCTTGTATCTTTTTGGTGGCGAGATCATCAAAGGCTTTAGCTTCACGCTGCTCATCGGTATCATCGTAGGGACCTACAGCTCTATCTTTATCGCCTCTCCACTTTTGGCCATTTTGGGTTTTGACTTGGAAGAGTATCGAAAGAAATTGGCCGAAAAGAAAAAACGACAAGCCGAAAAAGAGAGAATGCGAGCGATGTACGAACAAGGAATGGTGTGATGAAGTATGAGCCAAGCAAGATAGAGAAGAAGTGGCAAAAGTATTGGGAGGACAACAAGGCTTTCGAGCCAGAAGAGAGCTACGAGAAGCCAAAGATGTATGTACTCTCCATGTTTCCCTATCCAAGTGGGCGGATCCATATGGGACATGTGCGCAACTACACCATAGGCGACGCGCTGGCCAGATACCATAGAAAAGCCGGGCGAAACGTCTTGCACCCAATTGGTTGGGACGCTTTTGGGATGCCGGCGGAAAACGCCGCCATCAAGCACAAAGTCCATCCCAAAAAGTGGACTTATGAAAATATCGACTATATGCGAGGGGAGCTGCAAAATTTGGGGCTCAGCTTCTCAAAAGATAGGGAGTTCGCCACTTGCGATCCTCTTTATACCAAATGGGAGCAGGCCTTTATCATCGATATGTGGGAGAAGGGGCTGATGTACCGCAAAAAAGCGGCGGTCAACTGGTGTCCCAACGACCAGACGGTACTGGCCAACGAGCAGGTGATAGAAGGAAGATGTTGGCGCTGTGATACCGAAGTGGTCCAAAAGGAGATCGAGCAATACTTTTTGAGGATCACCGACTATGCCGAGGAGCTTTTGGAGGATCTATCCAAACTGGAAGAGGGCTGGCCGGCTCAAGTGATCGCCATGCAGCGCAACTGGATCGGTAAAAGCGAGGGATTGGAGTTTGAGTTGCGTTTTGACGAAGAGAGCGCCAAAAAAGTGGGGATAGAGGGCTTCGAGGTCTTTACCACCAGACCAGATACCATCTATGGTGTCACCTACACCGCACTTGCTCCCGAGCATCCCGTGGTGGAGGCGCTGATCCAAAAAAATCTTTTAAGTGCCGAGCAGCTGGAGAAGATCCTCCAGATGCGCAACCAAAGTGCGAGAGCCAGACAGCAGGCCGAAAAAGAGGGGCTCTTCTTGGATCTTTTCGTGATCCATCCACTCACTGGCCAAAAGATTCCGGTATGGGTAGCCAACTTCGTGCTCAGCGAATATGGAAGCGGAGCGGTGATGGCGGTGCCGGCTCACGATGAGCGAGATTTCGAGTTCGCCAAAAAGTATGGGCTGCCTATTAAATATGTGATCAAGCCCAAAAAGGGAGAGCTTGATACTACCAAAGCCTACACCGAGCCTGGGATATTGGTCGATAGTGGGGAGTTTAGTGGTCTGCCAAGCGAAGAGGCCAAAAAGAGGATCATCGACTACTTCGAAGCCAAAGGACTTGGCAAGCGCAAGATCAACTACCGGCTCAAAGATTGGCTGGTCAGTCGTCAGCGCTACTGGGGGACACCCATTCCGCTCATCAAGTGTCCTAAATGTGGGATCGTTCCGGAGAAAAAGGAGAACCTGCCAGTGACGCTGCCCCAGGACGTGGAGATCACGGGAGAGGGCAATCCACTGGAGAGTCATCCTACCTGGAAAAAGACCACCTGTCCCAAATGTGGCGGCGAGGCCGAGAGGGAGACAGATACCTTGGATACTTTTGTGGAGTCGAGCTGGTACTTTTTGCGCTATACCACTCCACGGAAGTTTTGGGAGGAGGTGCCCTTTCGCAAAGAGGACACCCACTACTGGATGCCGGTGGATCAGTATATCGGCGGGATAGAGCATGCGATACTCCATTTGCTCTACTCCAGGTTTTTCACCAAGGCGCTCAGAGATCTTGGCTATGTGGATCTGGACGAGCCATTTAAAAGGCTGCTCACCCAAGGGATGGTACTCAAAGATGGTGCCAAAATGAGCAAATCCAAGGGCAATACGGTAGACCCCGATGAGATTGTGGAGCGTTTCGGTGCCGATACGGCGAGGCTTTTTATTCTCTTTGCCGCACCACCGGCCAAAGAGCTGGAGTGGAGCGATAGTGGGGTCGAGGGGGCGTATCGCTTTTTGAAGCGCTTTTATGAGCGAAGCGAGCGGGCCAAGCCGATGCAGCGTTTGCCAAAGTTCGATACTTCAAAGCTTAGCAAAGCGGAAAAAGAAGCGAGAAAAAAGGTCTATCAGGCTTTGCAAAAGTCACATGAGGTGTATGAGAAGAGCTTCGCTTTCAATACACTCATCGCTTCAGCCATGGAGGCGCTCAACGCTCTTGGTGCTCAAGAAAACGAAGAGATCTGGAGCGAGGGGTATTGGGTGCTGACCAATATTTTGGAGCCTATTGTCCCCCATATCAGCTGGGAAATAGCCGATCGGCTCTTTGGTAGGGCAAACTTTGGCCAAATCTTAGTGGATACGGAGGCACTGGAGGAGGATACTATCACCTTGGCAGTCAGTGTCAACGGCAAGCGAAGAGCCCAGATCGAAGTGGCCAAGGATGCCAGTAAAGAGCAGATCTTGGAAAAGGCCAAAGAGGCGGCGGCTAAGTGGATAGAAGGGAAGCAGATCATCAAAGAGATCGTGGTACCCGGACGCCTCGTCAATCTCGTCGTTAAGGGATAGCGTGCGCATATTCGCTCTTTTGCTGGTATTGCTTTTGTGGCAAGGATGCGGCTACAAGCCGGCCAAGCGGTATGTGCGAAGTGTGTTGGGTCCCAAAGTCTATACCGAAGTGGTGGTGGATCTACGTGATCCCCAAAACTCGGTTTTGATCAAAGATGCACTCAATCAAGCTATCCTTCGCCGCTTTGGCCAAAACCTTGTGCCAAAATCTCATGCCGATACGATAATCGAAGTGCGGATGAAGCATCTGTATTTCACGCCATTGGAGTATGACGCCAACGGCTATGTGATCTACTACCGCACCAAGGTGGTCTTGGATTGTACCCTTCGATCTTCACAAGGGGTGCGTCATATCCAGACCAGCGGTCTATACGACTTTCCAATAGAGCCAAACTCCGTCATCACCGATACGATGCGCTATATCGCCATCAAAGAGGCGGCCAACAAGGCGCTTGATCGCTTCATCTCCAGGCTTGCTTTCCAAGGGGCTCGGTGAAGCTGCAAGAGTTTCTGGCTCAAAAACCACTCTTTTACAAAAAATTCGATCCATTGCGGATGCGACGAGCCTATCAAAAAATCGCCCATCGTTTGAAGCTTCCTCCAATCGTACATATCGTAGGCACCAACGGCAAGGGGAGTACGGGACGATTTTTGGCTGGTGCTCTCAAAGAGGCGGGAGCGAGAGTGGGGCACTACACTTCGCCCCATATCTTTTCTTTCAACGAGCGGATCTGGATCGATGGGGAAGATATTGGGAATGATACTTTGGAGCTTTTGCACCAAAAATTGCTGCAGCTTTTGGATGATGAGGCCAAGGAGCTTAGCTACTTCGAATATACCACCTTTTTGGCCGCTCTCGCTTTCGAGGGACTGGATATTGCTATTATGGAGGCGGGGCTTGGAGGAGAGTTCGATGCTACGGCAGTTTTTGAGACAGATTTGACCCTCGTCACTCCCATCGACTACGACCATAAAGATTTTTTGGGTGAGCGTATCGAAGCGATCGCCATGACGAAGCTAAAAGCTGTCCAAAAAGAAGCACTCCTCGCTCCGCAGCCTCATCCTCAGGTGTACGAAGTGGCCAAGGAGCTGGGGATATCCTTTGAGGTGATCGAGGATGTGGAGGAAGCGAAGCGGGTGTGCGAAGAGGCCAAAATCCCGGACTTTTTCGCTCCCAACCTGGCTCTCGCTTTGGCAGGGGCCAAAAAACTTGGCTTCATGGCAGATCCCAAACGAGTAGTCAGCTACCGAATGCCGGCACGCTTTGAGCGGCGAGGCAATATCATCCTCGATGTGGGGCACAATCCCTTGTCTGCCAAAGCGATAAAAGAGGTTCTTGACAAAAGGGTGGTTTTGGTCTATAACAGCTACGAAGACAAAGAGTATGAAGAGGTTTTGAAGATTTTGAAGCCAAAGATCGAGCGAGTGGAGATACTACCCATAAAAAACAACCGTATTGTTGATCCTACTAAGCTTTTTGAAGTGTTGGATAGATTGGATATCGAGGGTAGGTGGTTCGAGGGGTTTGGAAAGCAGGAGTATTTGGTCTATGGATCGTTTAGCGTCATCGAGGAGATAGCCAAATGGCTGCCAGATTCTACGAATATCTAAAGCAAAATCGACCAGATATATTGGTAGTGGAAGATGCCAAAGAGGCGAGGAGGGCGAGTGACGCGGCCAAAGTGCTCGGCATCGAGCACTATGTGCTGCCAGATTTCAGGGCTCAGTATGGGGATGATCTAAGAGTCTTCAAAGAGGAGCTCGATCAGCTTTTGGCGAGGCTAAACGACTACTATCACACTCCAAAGCTTCTCATCGCTCCACTTGGCACCATCTCCAAGCCGATGCCAGTAAAAAACTATTTTGGCCAAAAGAGGATCGAGTTTGGCGAAGATATCGATATGGAAGAGTTCAAAGAGCTTCTCTATGCGTGGGGCTATCAGTTCGTCGATATCGTGGAGGCCAAAGGGGAGGTAAGTATCAGGGGTGACGTGATCGATATCTACTCCCCAAACTACGAGCTCCCTTTGCGCCTGAGCCTCTTCGATACCCAGATCGAGTCGATCCGCCACTTCGAGCCCCAAAGCCAAAGAAGTCACAAAGAAGAGCTGGAACATTTCATTCTCTATCCAGCCTCACTGATAGCTGACGAGAAGCTAAAAGAGGCGGTGGAGCGAAGTAGTTTCGATGTGTTTGAAAAGGATCTTAGAAGTGTCGGCTTTTGGGTAAGTGAGCGCCAATCTTTGCTAAAGGGCAAAAAAGCCGTCGCTTCCAAAGCCTTCGATCTGGACGAGCTCTACAGCTACAAAGGACTCATCCCAAAAGAGCAGATAGAAAGTCTTCCTATAATCCCTGAACCCAAAGAGTACAAAGATATCGAAGTGCTCGACATCAACCGCCTCATCGAAGCCAAAAAAGATAAACAAATCAAAGTCTTGGCCAAAACGCCCCAGATGGCGAGGCGAAGTCCTATCAAAGAGCTATCTGCCGTAGAGTTTGTCTATACCGATGCGGTGCTCAGTATCGAGGGGCCCGAGGAGGTGATCGTATCCCTCAATAAGCCCCAAAAAAGAAGAAAAAAAGCTCCTACTATTATCTTGGATGAGCTTAAAGTGGGTGAGTATGTGGTGCACGAACAGCATGGGATCGGGATATTCAAAGGACTGCAGACCATCGAAATTTTGGGGGCCAAAAGGGATTTTGTACAGGTGGAGTATGCGGGAGAGGATAAGCTGCTGGTACCGGTGGAAAATCTGGAGGTGCTTAGCCGCTATGTAGCCGATAGCGGCAGTGTGGCGGTGGTAGATCGGCTGGGCAGCCAGAGCTTTGCCAAGCTCAAAGCCAAAGTACGCCAAAAGCTTTTCGAGATGGCGGCCGATATCGTAAATATCGCCGCTAAGCGAGCGGTGGTACCGGGCAAACAGATCCTCACTCCCGATATGAACCTCTTTCAAAAAGCAGCCGGCTTTACCTACACGCCAGACCAAAAAGAGGCGATCGACAAGATCCTCCAAGCCCTTGCCAGCGGGCGGGTGATGGATATGCTGCTTAGTGGGGATGTGGGCTTTGGCAAGACGGAGGTGGCGATGAACGCCATCTACGCCACCGTCAAAAACGGCTATCAAGCCGCTATTGTGGTACCTACCACACTTCTTTCATCCCAGCATTACGAAAGCCTCAAAAGCCGCCTCGAGCCCTTTGGCATCAGCGTGACCAAGATCGACCGATTCGTCAGCGCCAAAGAGAAAAAAGAGCGGCTTAAAGCTTTGGAAGAAGGAAAGATCGATGTGGTGGTGGGTACCCATGCCCTCTTTGGTGCAAAGTTCAAAAATCTTGGCCTTGTGGTAGTGGACGAGGAGCATAAATTTGGCGTCAAGCAAAAAGAGAAGCTCAAAGAGTTTAGCAAGAATGTGCATATTCTTAGCATGAGCGCCACGCCGATCCCAAGAAGCCTTAATATGGCGCTTAGCCAAATAAAAGAGCTGGCCCAGATCACTACGCCTCCCGAAGGGCGCAAGGATGTGCGAACCTACGTCAAAGAGTATGATGCAAACCTCGTCAAAGAGGTGATTCTCAGAGAGCTGCGCCGAGGGGGACAGATCTTTTATATCTACAACTCCATCGCTGGTATCGAGGAGAAAAGAAAAGAGCTCGAAGAGCTGCTGCCAGGTAAGAAGATTTTGGTGCTCCACTCCAAAATATCGGCTGCAACGACAGAAAAGGAGCTACTGCGATTTGCCGACAAAGAGTATGACATCTTGCTCTCCACCTCTATCGTCGAGAGTGGTATCCATATGCCAAACGTCAATACCATCATCGTCGAGGGGGCCGATCGCTTCGGTATTGCCGACTTGCATCAATTACGAGGTCGTGTAGGGAGAGGCGGTAAGGAGGGGTACTGCTACTATCTCGTCGAAGATAAAGATGCTTTAACGCAAGAGGCCAAAAAGCGCCTCATTGCTCTGGAGTCCAACTCCTATTTGGGTAGTGGGGCGGCACTGGCCTTTTATGATTTGGAGATACGGGGCGGGGGCAACATTATCGGAGCCCAGCAAAGCGGCCATATCAAAAATATCGGCTATAGTCTTTATCTCAAAATGCTCGAAGAGGCGATTGCGAAGCTCACCAAAGGGGAAGTGGAGGAGGAGGCTGAAGTGGAGCTCAAACTCAGTGTCAACGCCTATATCTCCAAAGAGGTGGTGAGCGAAGATAGGCTCAAGCTGGAGCTCTACAGGAAGCTTGCCAATGTCAAAAGCGCCGAAGAGATTGCCGCTATTGAAGAGGAGATCAGCGATCGATACGGCAGACTCGATCAGCCCACCAAAAATTTTTTGGATCTGGTGCATATCAAGCTTTTGGCATCGAAGCTTGGGATCAAACGAATCTCCAATTTTGGCCAAAACATCACCATCGACTGGGGAGATCGTAAAGAGGCGATCAAGGCGGTGAGCAAGGATGACGAGGATATATTGGCGGCACTTTTGAGATATTTGAAAGGATTGGCATGAAAGTGGGATTTATTGGTGATATCGTAGGCAGACCAGGGCGAAGGATGATCAAACGCTATCTTGCGGATATCAGAGCCAAAGAGGGGCTTGATTTTGTCATAGCCAACTACGAAAACGCCAGCCACGGCTTTGGTCTGACACCAAAAAACGCCAAGGAGCTCTTTGGTGCCGGAATCGATCTGATGACTGGAGGCAATCATACCTGGGATAAAAAGGAGATCTTTGGGATGCTGGAAGACCTTCCACTGCTGCGACCCATCAACTATCCAGAAGGGGTACCCGGCAGAGGCTACAAGATCGTAGAAGTGGCGAAGGAGCCGCTGGCGGTGGTGAACGTGATGGGGCACTTTACCATGCCCATGGTGGACAATCCTTTCATCGCAGCCAACAAAATCGTGGATGTGTTGCGAAGCGAGGGGGTTGAGAATATATTTATCGACTTTCATGCCGAGGCTACCAGTGAGAAGCGGGCGATGTTTTTGATGCTAAAGAAGCGTATCAGTGCCCAGGTGGGCACCCATACCCATATAGGTACGGACGATCTGGTGATCGACGAGGGAGCCGGGTATGTGACGGATGTGGGGCTGACCGGATGTAGGGACAATGTGATCGGGATGGATGCGAAAGTGCCTATACAGCGTTTTTTGACGGGACTGCCTGGCAGGTTTGATGTGCCCGAGAAGTGCAAATCCATTTTGCAGATGGTGGTGTTCGAGTTTGACAAAGGGGAGTGTAAGGAGGCCTACAAGATCAAAGCCTACGATGAAGAAGGATGGCAGATCGTGCAAGAAGGACGCAAAGAGTGAGCGGATACGAGCTGCTACGAGCCCTCAAGAAGTTGGGCTATCTCAAAGAAGAACGCGATCCCTACTGGTGGCCAAACAGTGGAACCTTCGAGGTGGTGGTGGGAGCGGTACTGACCCAGAATACCAAGTGGGAGAAGGTGGAAGAGGCACTCAAAAATCTCAAAAAGGAGGGTCTTCTCTCTCCTGAGGCGATCGCCAAAAGTGACTGGAAAGTTTTGGCAGATCTTATCAAACCGGCTGGATTTTACAATACCAAAGCTACAAGGCTCATACAACTTTGCCAAAATATGCTCGAAGAGTATGGCAGCTTCGAAGCCTTCAAGGCTAAGCCCTCTCGCAGCTGGCTGCTTGGCCAAAAGGGTATCGGGCCAGAAACTGCCGATAGTATCCTCAATTACGCCTGCTATCGCGACTTTTTGGTGGTAGATGCCTATACGGCAAGGATTTTGAAAGCCTTTGGGTATGAATTTGAGAGCTACGACGAGTTGCAGGAGTTTTTGAGTGACTCCATCATCGAAAATTTGGATAGAATCTACGAGCTTTATGGCAAAGAGCTGCCTCTATCCCAAATCTACGCCAGATTTCACGGCAAGATCGTGGAGTTTTGCAAGGAGCATTGTAGAGGGAAAAATCAACTTCAAAATATTTTAAACTTGCTCCATCCTTGATATGATTTTCATACATAGCGCTTTTATTCTTGAATTAAACTTTAAGAAAATAAGGGAGCGTAATGATTTTAGGGCCCGAGTAAACCCGAAAGGATCTACTATGAAAAAGCTCCTTGGACTTCTCATCTCTACAGTAGCAAGCTGGGCATGCAGCATCGATCAAAACTATCTTGAGTGCCTCTATAAGTATATGATTTCCAAACCTTTCGATCTCAATGGAGTGTTTTATCAATACGATTTCAATAAGGATGGTTATATCCAGAAGAACGATTGGGTCTATTACGATCTGCCTGATCAAAAATTTTATCGGCTCATGGGTCGTCCATCCAGTGCTACCGATGTATTTGGATGGCAACCTATTCCCACCTCAGCCCTGGCTGATCTGGATGCAGACCATCCAGCAGGAGTCTTTGTCTTTTTGGGGTTTCCCGGAGAATATGACTCGAGGTTTTCGTGGGCATTCGTTCCTTGGGGGACAGCCCAGGTCTACAAGCTTAGTGGGCAGGCATCGAATGGAAGCTTTTTGTATCTCGATCTTGATTGTGATGGACGTGCCGATCCGCTCATCGATATGAGTGTAGATTTTCAAACATCGAGTGTATTGCTGCCGGGGACCGAAGGTCCGGCCGGTATGAAAGTGCGGTTTGTCTATACGGGAAGCTATGGACTGAATTGTCAAAGTGGGTCTGGTTGGTCCAGTAGCTTCTATAGCTCATCGAGTAGTTGGTCTGGCTCAAGTGGAGGAAACTCCAGTTGGTCTAACAGCTTTTCCAGTTCTTGGAGTAGTGGAGGGTCCAGTAGTGTTTCCAGCTCCTGGAGTAGCTGGTCGAGTATTTCGAGTTCATCATGGAGCAGTGGATGGTCAAGTAGTTATAGTTCTACGATAGGTGGCTGCTTCGATATGATCAGCTACGAGACCTTTTTTGTCAATAAAAACCTTGTAGAACACCATGTATTGCCGTTGTACTATATGAGTGGAGTCCATTTGCAGGATGGATATGTATTAGGAGGAGCGTTGGATCGACCAAGTCTGGATGGTGTACATATCGTAAGTGCCGGTATTGTAACGAAGATTGGCAAAGATTCACAAATCCTCTGGTCTCGAGCGATTTTACCAGTTGATGTAGAGGATATGATAGAGGGGGTCCATCTCCTTTCTATGGGATCGGATCGATTTTTATTGAATACCAACTACTATCGTCATGGATTTTCCGTCTCATATGGGAATATCGTCGGTATCAAGGATCGATATGGAAATACTCGATATCTCAATCTCTATTTTTTGAATGAACCAGGTATAGATAGACTCCACAGCGGTACGAGATTGATCAGTTGCACGGTGTTACGCTCCCAAGAGGCGATCTGCTATGGTGAGCTCGAGCTTTCGCTACCTGCTACACGCTATACGACTCGGGTCCTTCCAACTCCTCAAAGTAGCTCCGATTGCGGATGTGGCGATCACTATTCAAGTTCATCCAGTCAAGTAGTTGGAAGGTTGAAAGCTTCTATGGCTTATGCTTTTGTGGTTGACGCCAATGGAAATGTCAAATGGGCGAAGGCCTATGATGGAGCGACGCTTTATCAACAAGAAAGACCAAATACCGAAGAGTGGAAATATGACTCCATAGTCCAGGTACAGGATGGATTGGTGGTCTTAGGATCCAATCACAACACTATAGAAGGGGTGGCGCCAAGAAGCCTTCTATTGGCCAAGATGGATCCACACGGGGAACTGCAATGGGCTACTACGCTGTATAATAGACAAAATTTAAATCGTGAGTTATACGGTCAGTACGCTATCGAAAAAGATGGCAGAATCTACGCCACTTTTAGCGAAAGTTCTCCCAATACCTCCACCCAAGAAGCCAATATATTGGTAATGAACGAGTATGGTCATATCCAAGCCATACGCCGGCTCACCACTCGTTCTCCTAATAAATGTGGATTTGCCTCTTTATGATTCTGGTGTGGCTTTATACGTAGATGCTGGAGATAATATCTATGTATTGGATTATGATCTGCATACTACCGGTATGATTCCATCCTCTCACAATTTCTTTTTGTCCGAAGATGGCATGGGCGCCAGTGTCATTGGGCTCGATATTTTACAAGATGCCGGAGTGAAACTGACCAAATACGACATGGCTGGCAACGGATGCCATACTCAAAACACTATTCCACTCAAACAGCCCCAAGATATCAGTGGACGATATGAAATCTGGTCTGCAAGCCAGGTAATCGAGTTTGATCTGCATCTTGACAAGATACCGTATAGAGTTATCAATAGTGACAATGTGGAAGCCCATCGTACATGCTACAAAGACAGAGGAATGATTTGTATAAATTAAACCTTCGGCTTGACTACGACCCGTTTGGCCCGAAAGAGCTCTTTGGCCTTTTGGACCATAGGGGCGCTAAGGATATCCCCTTCACTTGTGGGGGCGCTCAGTCCAGCCTTTTGCTGGATACAGCTACCAAACTCCGCCTCCTCGATCATCGAGGAGGGCTCTTCACACTTTTTTGGCGGGTCTACCTTTTGGATCTTGGTATCTATACCGAAGATCTCTTGGACAAAGTGGCGGATGGTGGGGTAGGAGTGTTTGAGCTTCTCTTTGCATTCGGCTGGCGGATTGGCTATCCATCTAAGCACTCCATCGCTAAAATCCACAAACTCCACACTTTTTTCGAAGCACTCCCCAAGCTCGTAGTTTCTCTCGTAGAGCTTTTCTATGAGTTTGGCGAAGCGATCCTTTGGTTTGGGTGTAGATTGAGGTGTTGGTGGGACCCGCTCAGGGACGGTAGGCTTGGATGGTAACGGTTTGGAAGGGGTCTCCTCTTCGAATTGGGCGATGAGCTCTTCGATCTCTTTGACTTTTGTAGCCTCCATGAGCTTGAGAAGCGTGAGAGTCAGCACGAATTCGTCGTCACTACTATAAAAAAGTAGTCCCTTCGCGTCACTTAAAATCTTGAAAAAGCGCTCGTAGAGCATAGTGGAAAATTTGGGATTTTTCGAAAAGAGCTGCTCTTTGAGATAGATGATCATCTCATCCAAAATCATTCCCGCTTCGTACTCTTGCAGCTTTTGAACGATTTGCAAGAGCTCCTCTTTTCTTTTGGCCAAAATCAGATCGAAAAGCTCTTCGATTCTCTTTGGATCCACAAGACCCAACATCTTCGTCACACTTTGGACATCCACATGCCCTTTTGAAAAGGTGATGGCTTGATCGAGTAGTGTGAGAGTATCCCTGAGGCTCCCTCCGCCGCTTCTGGCCAATATCTGCAGAGCCTGGGGTTCGAAGGAGATGTTTTCTTTGTTGAGGATGAATTCGAGATGGTGCAAGATATCTTGCTGGGGAATCTTTTTGAAGCGAAAATGCTGGGTACGGCTGAGGATCGTAGCCGGCAGCTTCAAAGGGTCGGTGGTGGCCAGGATGAATTTCACATACTCTGGCGGCTCTTCGAGGGTTTTGAGTAGGGCATTGAATGCCTCTTTTGTGAGCATATGGACCTCGTCGATGATGAAGATCTTGTATCTGGCACTCGATGGCTTGTATTTGGTCTGCTCGATGAGTTCTCGGATATCGTCGATCTTTCTGTTGCTGGCCGCGTCCATCTCGATGATATCGATATGACGTCCCTCGTCGGCAGCTTTACAGTTGTCGCACCGCTCGCACGGAGTGGCCGTGGGCCCCTCGTCGCAGATGAGGCATTTGCTAAAGATCCTGGCTGTACTGGTCTTGCCACTACCTCTTAGACCACTGAAAAGATAGGCGTGGGAGAGGTTTTTGGTCTCGAGCGCTCGCATGAGCGTCTGGCTCACGGCATCTTGGCCTATGAGGTCTTCGAAACGTTTGGGACGATATTTGAGTGCCAGTGCCACGATCGATCCTTCGAATAAAGTATATAATTATACTCAGTAGACTTTAAAGGATAGATATGAAGATAGGGTTACTTTTTTTCCTGGTTGTGGTAGCACTTCTGGTCTGGCTCTCTTTGCGCTCCGATCCGTTGATGGTGAAGTTGCAAAAAGATCGGCTGCTTTTGTATACCAAGAAGTGCCGGCAGGAGTGGCCGGTGAAGGTACTAAAGAAAGAGTCGGATATGGTGGATTCGCTGCAGATAGAGCGTGTCTTAGTGGAGCTGCCAAATGGCCAAAGGATCTATGTGGAGATGGACGATCTACCAGCCAAATATACCTTCGATCGAGATTATCGCCTGATAGTGGAGAAGGTCTTTGGCCAAAAATTCGAAGAGATCTTCTCCAAAGATGGGGTGGCGATCTATCACTCCGATTTCGATGTGGCACTGTTGTACAAGACTTCCCATGATCTTGTACTGCTCTACCCTCTGGATCGAAATCTCACGCAAGTGATAATAGAGTGTGCCAAAGGTCGTGAAATTTCTCTACCCAAAGAATATGAGCAACTGCCTTTGAAAAAAAGCGGTTGGAAAGTAGAGTTTTTCATTTTGGATGGATTCGTTAACAAAGATATATAAGAAAAAAGAAAATAGTAGGATCTTTGGCCCAGTAAGCCTATCGCCCAAGCCAGCTTTGGGCGATCTTTTTGAGTTTGTCTGGATTTTCCGAGGCGAAGAGCTTGAGAGTAGTCGGGCTTTTTGCCTTTTTTATACCGAATCCTTCTTGCAGATACTCCACGATCGCTTCGCCCGAGTGGATCAGGAGTGTCTTTTGGCCAAAGAAGCTTTTGAGAGCCTCTGTGATGAGTGGGAAGTGAGTGCAGCCAAGTATCACCGCATCTGGTTGTATGCCATCGAAATAGTGGCGCATCGTAGCCTCTACTATCTCTCCATCAAATATCTCCTCTTCTACGAGTGGTACGAAAAGGGGCGTGGCTTTGGCGGTGATGTTGTGAAATCCTCGCTTTTTGAGCAGTGTTTGATATTTTTGACTCGAAATCGTCGCACGAGTGCCGATGATGAGGATGTGGGCATTTTTGTCTTGAAGTTTTTTCTCAAGAGCTATGACTCCCGGCTCTATCACACCTACTACTGGGAAATTAGCGCTTTGGCGAAGTTCTGGCAAAGCGTGGGCGCTGACGGAGTTACAGGCGGTGATGAGGATATCGGGATCGAAGTTTTTGAAAAACTCCAAAGCTTCGAGGGAGTAGCGAATGATAGTGTTTTTGTCCTTGGGCCCGTAGGGGACTCTGGCGGTATCGCCAAAGTAGACGATCTCATCAAAAAGGTTGTGCTCCAGCAGGCTTTTTGCGACGGTGAGCCCGCCTACACCACTATCGAAAAGGGCCGCTCGCAAGAGCCTATGCCCCTTCGTTCATGATACTAAGAAACTCTTCGTTGTTTTTGGTCTTGAGCATTTTGGAGTACAAGAATTTGAGTGCCTCCACCTCGTCCATTGACTGCATGGCGTTGCGCAGTGCCCATACCTTTTGTAAGGTATTTGGATCGATGAGGAGTTCCTCTTTTCTGGTACCGGATTTGAGGATATCGATAGCTGGATAGATACGACGATCCGCGATACGACGATCGAGCACGATTTCGCAGTTGCCCGTCCCCTTAAATTCTTCAAAGATCACTTCATCCATCCGAGATCCTGTGTCGATGAGGGCAGTGGAGATGATGGTGAGGCTGCCGCCTTCTTCTATGTTTCTCGCCGCTCCAAAAAATCTTTTGGGCTTGTGCAGTGCATTGGCATCCACCCCACCACTGAGCACCTTGCCGCTGGATGGCGTGACGGTGTTGTACGCACGAGCGAGGCGAGTGATGGAGTCGAGCAAGATCACCACATCTTTACCCATCTCCACTCGCCGTTTGGCCTTTTCGATTACGAGCTCGGCTACTCGTACGTGGTTTTTGGCCGGCATATCGAAAGTGGAGCTGTAGACCTCACCTCGCACACTTCGCTCCATATCGGTCACCTCTTCGGGACGCTCGTCCACGAGCAAGACGATGAGCTCCACTTCGGGATGATTTTTGGTGATACCATGAGCCAGCTCTTTCATCAGCTCCGTCTTCCCGCTTCTTGGAGGCGCAACGATGAGGGCTCGCTGTCCTTTGCCTATGGGAGTGAAAAGATCGAGGACGCGGCCCGTAAGCTTCATCGGGTCATACTCAAGCTTGAGTCGCTCTGTAGGATAGAGTGGCGTGAGGTTGTCGAAGAGTGGGCGCTTTTTGGACTCTTCTGGGGGCAGATAGTTGATCGCTTCGATCTTAAGCAAGGCGTAGTAGCGCTCCTGATCTTTGGGAGGTCGCACCTGTCCCGTGACCACGTCTCCCGTACGCAGAGCAAAACGGCGGATCTGCGTGGCGCTCACATAAGCGTCGTTGGCGCTGTTGGAGAAGTTTTCGTTGATCGCCCGCAAAAAGCCGTACCCTTCGGGAGTGACTTCGAGAATGCCAGTAAAGAGGATATAGCCCCCTTTACTCACCTGGCTTTTAAGGATCTCAAACATCAGATCTTGACGCTTGAGCTCTTGAGGGTTTTCGATGCCAAGATTGCTGGCTATCTCCAAAAGCTCGTCAATACTTTTGGTGCGAAGATCCTCTATTGTATAGCCCTCGACCGGCGTGTGGGTCCGTTTGTTTTGCTGCTGTTTTTCAGGGAGATTTTTCTCTTCGTTTTGGGATTGGGTCTGGTTTTGGATTTGATTCTCGGTGGATGTATCGCTTTTGCTCATTATTTCCTTCTTCTATATGATTGCCACTTGTGCAGATGTGAAGTTGCAAGTAAGATTTGCCGTAATTTTATAACAACTATGCTGGTTAGTCAAGAAACTATCCACTGATAAACGCCAAATAAAGCAACGCCGGATAGACCACTACATTGACATACCCCATCCATCTGGGGATGGGGGTGTCTGGTGGGATGGGTAGGATCTCGTAGAGCTTGTTTTCTTCTATTTTTTTGACGATCACCAGCTTGTAGCTGATATCCAAAAACTTCATAAACAAGATACTCAAAAACCAAAAATTGGTCAGATCGTACTTGATTCCCAGATACAAAACATAGATAAAGCTTGGATGTGAGAAGATAAAGTAAAAGATCCCTCGCTGATACCGGCGGTAGATATTTTGGAGGATGCCGCCGATTGTGGAGCTTGCTTGCCACTGTGATTCGAAAAGTTCAAAAAGCACTAATACAAAAACGTATATAATAACCTCATCCATTTTCATCCTTCAAGGTGTGACGTGATTATACTCAATACCGGCGGAACCTTCAATAAGCGCTACGACCCTATCCAAGGGGAGCTGATCGTTCCAAAAGATAACAGGGCAATAGAGGAGTATCTCAAAAAGAGTTGCCAAAATATAGAGGTACGTGGTCTTATCTACAAAGATAGTCTTGAATTTACCGATACTGATCGCCAAGAGCTTTTAGAGGCGGTGCGAAACGAAGATAGCCCAGTGGTGATCGTCCACGGCACCGATACGATGGATGTAAGTGCCCAGTTTTTGGCCAAACATCTCGATGATAAGCTGGTGGTGTTGACCGGGGCGATGATGCCTTTTAGTATAGATCCAGTAGAAGCGAGTGCCAACTTGACGCTTGCCATCGCAGCGGCGAGGCTGCTTGGAGGGAGGAGTGTCTATATCGCCATGCACGGCCTGGTGGCGCCATATCACCAAATATACAAAAATCGAAACAAAGGGATCTTTTGTCTAAAGTAAAATGTGACCATTGTCGGCTGGAGTTTGATAAGGATGTGATGATCGAAGAGACAATCGATGGGCAAAAGCGCTACTTTTGCTGCAAGGGGTGCCAAGGGGTCTACCATCTGCTCAAATCCGAGGGTCTGGATAGTTTTTATGACAAGCTGGGCGACCAGGCCCTGGAGCCAGCTAAGGAGATTGGTGAGGATCTACAGAAGTTCGATCTGGAGGGCTTTACCAAGCGCTATGTCAAGGAGCGGCCAGATGGTCTAAGAGAGATCCATCTCATCATCGAAGGGATCCACTGCTCAGCCTGCGTGTGGCTCAACGAAAAGGTGCTCCATAGGACCCCGGGCGTCATAGAAGCCACCATCAACTATACCAACAACAAAGCCAAAGTGGTGTGGGACCCTGAAGAGATCAGCCTCTCTCAGATCATCCAGACCATCCGCTCTATCGGCTACAATGCCTATCCATACGATCCGGCCTTGCAAGAAGAAAGAGCCATCAAACAGCAGCGCGACTACTACGCCAGGATCTTGCTGGCCGTATTTGCTACGATGAATATCATGTGGATCGCCATCGCCCAGTATGTGGGCTTTTTTACCGGGATGCGAGAAGATATCAAAAAAATCCTCAATATTGCCGAATTTGCTCTGGCTACGCCGACCCTTTTTTATAGTGGCTGGGTTTTTTTCCGTGGAGCCTACTACGGCCTCAAAAATCGCTTTATCAATATGGACTTTTTGGTGGCCACTGGAGCGGGTCTCGCATATCTCTACTCCATCTACGCCATGATCACCCGCACGGGGGAGGTCTATTTTGACTCGGTGACGATGATCATCACCTTTGTGCTGGTGGGCAAATACTTGGAGGTGCTCAGCAAAAAGCAAGCCGTCGATACCATTGACTCTTTGCTTGGTTCGCTTCCTACCGAAGTGGTGGTAGTACGAGACAATGAAAAGGCGCTGGTGAGCGTGGAGAATGTGGAGGTGGGGGACATCATCGAGATCAAGCCGGGAGAAAAGGTGGTGATAGACGGTGTGATCGTAAGCGGGGAGGGGAGCTTCGATGAGAGTAGCCTTACTGGAGAGAGTGAGCCGGTCTATAAAAAGGTGGGTGACGAGGTGCTCAGCGGCTCGATCCTTCTCGACTCCGTCATACGCTACAAAGCTACCAAAGACTTCTCCACTTCGCTGCTCTCCAATATCGCGGATCTTTTGGAAGAGTCCATCGCCAAAAAGCCCTATCTGGAGCGTTTGGCCAATCAGATCAGCGGCTATTTTAGTCTGGCGATCCTATCTATCGCGCTACTGACATTTATAGGCTGGTATTGGCATACCCACTCTTTCGAGACCGCTTTGATCGTAGCGATCAGTGTGGTAGTGATCGCTTGTCCTTGTGCTTTGGGGCTGGCCACGCCGATGGCGACACTTGTGGGAGTGGGCGAAGCTTTGAAGCGTGGGATACTCTTCAAAGAGGCCGGCTTTTTGGAGACCATCGCCAAAGCCGATACGCTGGTACTTGACAAGACCGGCACCATCACCAAAGGAAAGCCAAGCGTCGTAGGGGTGGAGCGATTTTTTGAATATGATGAAAATATCGTCTATACCCTCACTGAACACTCCAACCACCCAATCAGCCGAGGAGTGTGGGAGTATTGCAAAAAGCGAGGGTTTGATACACTTTTGTCGATAAAAGATATCAAGGAGATCAAGGCCAAAGGGCTGGAGGCCACCATCGATGGCAAGCGAGTGGTCGGGGGAAGTGTGGAGTTTTTGAAAGAGAGAGGCATCGACGTAGTCTATGAGGGGGAAAATTCCGTCTTTGCCGTGGCGATCGATGGTAAGCTGGCGGCAATCTATGAGCTCAGTGATGAGCTAAGAGAAGAGGCGGCCTATGCCATAGGCAAGATCAAGGAGATGGGGATAGATGTGTGGATGCTTACAGGCGATAATGAGCGAACGGCTCGCAAGATAGCCAAACAGGTAGGCATCGATAATGTCAAAGCCAAACTTTTGCCCCAAGACAAAAGTGCCTTTATCGACCATTTACACCAAAAAGGTAAAATCGTCATCATGGCGGGTGATGGGATCAACGATGCTATTGCGCTGGCGTGTAGCGATATCGCCATAGCGATGGGAAGTGGCGCGGACATAGCGCTCAGTGTCAGTGACGTGGTGCTGCTGGATGAGAAGCCTATCAAAATCTATGAGGCTATTCGTCTTGGCAGACGGGTCTTTTTGGCCGTCAAGGAGAATTTGGCTTTGTCCCTTATGTACAACGTAATCGCCGTGCCACTGGCGGTGATGGGCTATGTCAATCCGCTTTTTGCGGCCCTTGCCATGTCGCTGAGTTCTTTGACGGTGGTGGGTAACTCGATGAGAATAAAATTTTTCAAGGTGTGAGTATGGATGCTTGGGTGATTGCGATGATGATATTTATTTCGACGCTTCTTGGAGCCTTTGGGCTTTTTGCTCTTCTTTGGGGTCTCAAGACGGGACAGTTCGACGATACGGATAAATTTTTGGATGGAGCGAGGTTTGATGGAGAGGAAGAACTCAAAGATGCCGTGATGATGGAAGAGAAGAAAAAGCGAGCCTTGGAGAAACGGCGAAAAGATAGACGGGTTATGCCAAATTAGAGGTCTTTTTTGTTCTGCTTATCCAAAAGATACCAAAGCACTCCTATGAGGATAGGCAGCAAAAACCAGATGATGATTTGAGGAAGAGCTGGATTTTTGAGTATTTCCATATCGGTTGGGGCACAAGGCCCCTTAGCTTATTGCTTGGAAAGATAATCGGCGATCGCTTCGATGTCTGCGTCGCTAAGTGCTGCTACTTGAGCCTTCATCAAAGCGCCCATTCCATGTACGTTTCGTGTGCCCGCTTTGTAGCCTTTAAGCGCTTCTACGATTTTATCTTTTGGCCACCCTTTGATTACGGCAGATTTGCCAAGAGCTTTCTTTTCACCGTGAGGACCATGGCATCCAGCACACTTTTTGTACAGTGTAGCACCGTCCGCCGCCATCAAAGTTACTGCAGTAGCAGCTGCAAGAGTCAAAACTGCTAATCTTTTCATTCCTTACCTCCATAGATTTGATAAAATACACTCAATTATAGTCGAACTTTTCTTGAATAAAAATAAAGGATAGAGGTGGCTAAAGCTATATTTTTGGATCGAGATGGAGTGATCAACGAGGATTTTGGCTATGTGCACAAAATCGAGAATTTTCATTTTATGCCCGGCGTTTTCGAGGCTCTGCGCCACTTCAAATCTTTGGGGTTCAAGCTAATCCTCGTCACCAACCAATCTGGCATCGGACGAGGGTATTACAGCGAAGAAGATTTTCAAAAGCTTACAAACTGGATGCAAGAGCGGCTTGAAAAAGAAGGGGTGCGGCTCGATGCCATTTACTACTGCCCCCACCATCTACAGCAGGGGTGTGATTGTCGTAAGCCAGAGCCTGGTATGATCACTCAAGCGGCCAAAGAGCATGGTATTGATCTGACGAATTCTTGGATGATAGGAGACAAGCCAAGCGACATCGAAGCGGCCAAAAGAGCGGGGGTTGGCCATACAATCTTACTCAAACAAGAGGGGCCAAAGAGCCTTTTTGATACAATATCCATCATCAAGGAGTAGCATGGACTTCAATAACAAAACGATTCTCATTACAGGTGGAGCCGGATTTATCGGCTCAAATCTAGCGCACCACTTCCAAGAGCGCTATCCAAAAGCCAAGGTAGTGGTCTTTGATAAGTTTCGTAGCCAAGAGCGCTTCGAAAACGGCAATCTGGTCAGTTTCGGGCATTTTAAAAATCTATTGGATTTTAAAGGCGAGGTGATCTGCGGTGATATCAACAGCCCAAAAGATTTGGAGCGACTGGAGGATTTTAGATTTGATTATATCTTTCATCAAGCGGCCATCAGCGACACCACCGCTCAAGATCAAGAGCGGGTGATGCGCACCAATCTCAATGCTTTTAAAGATCTGTTGGATTTGGCCAAACGCCATGGGGCCAAGATGATCTATGCCAGCAGTGGGGCGGTCTACGGCAAGCTGCCGGCTCCTCATAAAGTAGGGCAGGAAGCTCCCGCCAACGTCTATGGCTATAGCAAGCTGGCGATGGATCATCTAGCCACTTCTCAAAAAGATGTGGTGGTGGGGCTGAGATACTTCAACGTCTATGGACCTAGGGAGTATTTCAAGCAAAAGACCGCTTCGATGGTGCTGCAGTTTGGACTACAGCTGCTGCGGGGCGAGCGGCCACGGCTCTTTGAGGGAAGCGAGAAGATCAAGCGGGACTTTATCTATGTAGAGGATGTGATCCAGGCCAATCTCAAAGCCGCAGCGGCTACAAAAAGTGGCGTCTACAACGTGGGTACCGGCAGAGCCAGAAGCTTTAAAGATATTGTGGATATCTTGTGCAAGGAGTTAGGGATCGAGCGAGAGTACGAGTATATCCCAAATCCCTATGTCAAGCAGTATCAATTCTTTACCGAAGCCGATATCGAGCCCACCAAAAAAGAGCTGGGATACGAGCCACGATATTCCCTCGAAGAGGGTATCAGAGCCGACATCCCCTATATCAAAAAAATCTACGAAGAAGAGATAGCGTGAAGCCAAAGATTTTGGTAGTGGGCGATTTGATGGTGGATCACTACCTCTTTGGATCGTGTGATCGCATCAGCCCCGAAGCCCCCGTACAGGTGGTCAATGTCAAAGAGGAAAAAAAGGTCTTGGGCGGTGCTGGCAATGTGGTCAACAATCTACTGGCTTTGGGAGCTGAGGTGGGGGTGATGGGAGTTGTGGGTAGTGACGAGGCTGGAGAGTGGCTACAGAAGCGTCTTGAGCAAAAATCAAGAGCCATTTTGGCCAAAGAGGATCGCCCCACCACCCAAAAGTCTCGAGTGATCGCCGCAAGCCAGCAGATCGTACGGGTGGATAAAGAGGAGAAGCGCCCGATCTCATCTTCCACCCAGCAGTGCCTCAAAGAGCGCTTCGATGAGGTGGCAAAAGAGTACGATCTGGTGCTGCTCTCAGACTACGACAAAGGGCTGCTTACATATGATCTGACCCAGCATATCATACGTCACTCGCCAGTCCCCGTCTTTGTCGACCCCAAAAGAGATTTTGCGAAGTACAAAGGGGCGACACTGCTTAAACCAAACAAAAAAGAGGCGCAAGAGGCGAGCGGGATGGCGATAGATGACGAAAAGAATCTCGAAGAGGCGGGCAAAAAACTCAAAAAAGAGCTAAATCTCAAGCAGTTGCTGATCACCCTGAGCGAAGATGGGATGGCGATCTTTGAAGATGGGATGATTCGCATTCCAACAGTCGCCAAAGAGGTCTACGATGTGACGGGGGCAGGTGACACGGTGCTTGCGGCTCTTGGCTATGGAGTGGCGAGGGGGATGAGTCTGGTCGAGGCTGCGAAATTTGCCAATCTCGCCGCCGGTGTGGTGGTGGGCAAGGTGGGAGCTGCAACGGCTACTTTGGAGGAGATCGAGGAGTATGAGAGGAGCCTGCACAAAGCCAGTGCCGAGGAGTTCATCAAAAGCTTCGAGGAGATTGAGCGAATCGCCAATCATCTACGCCAAAAGGGAAAAAAAATCGTCTTTACCAACGGCTGTTTCGACATTTTGCATCTGGGGCATGTGCGCTATTTAGAGCAAGCCAAGGCTTTGGGGGACGTGCTGATCGTGGGAGTCAATTCTGACAAGAGTGTGCGCCGCCTCAAAGGACCCAGCCGTCCCGTCAATCCCCAATACGATAGAGCCTATCTGCTTGCGAGCTTGGAGGCTGTGGATTATGTGGTCGTTTTTGACGAAGATACCCCTTATGAGCTGATCAAGAGAGTGCGACCCGACATCTTGGTCAAAGGGGGCGATTATAAAGACAAAAAGGTGGTGGGTAGTGACATCGCCAAGGAGACGAGGCTGATCGATTTTGTTCCCGGCAAAAGTACCACCTCCATCATAGAAAGGATGCGACAATGTTAGAGATGATCGAACAGCAGATGCTCGAGCACCAAAAAGCCTTCGAGCGGGTCTGGGAGGAGCTGAGATTTCATATCTATACCGCTGGCGTGATGATGATCGAGGCGCTCAAAAACGACAAAAAGATTTTGCTCTGTGGCAATGGGGGCAGTGCGGCGGACGCTCAGCACATTGCGGCGGAATTGGTAGGGAGATTCAAAAAAGAAAGAAGAGCCTTGCCAGCAATTGCACTAACTACCGACACCTCGGCGCTCACCGCCATCGGCAACGATTATGGCTTCGAGCAGATTTTTGCCAGGCAGGTGGAGGCCTTGGCCAATGAGGGCGATATCTTGGTAGCTATATCCACCAGCGGTGAGAGCGAAAATGTCTTGCGAGCTGTGGAGGTGGCAAGAGCCAAGGGGTGTAAGGTGGTAGGACTCTTGGGCAAAGATGGCGGGAGGATCAAGGATCTGTGCGATGCGGCGATCGTAGTGCCATCCCATGATACTGCTCGCATCCAGGAGATGCATATTATGATCGGCCACATCCTTTGTGCGTTGGTGGATGAGAGCTTTTAGATACCAAAAGGACTTGGCTTCTTTTTGTACTCCAAGTAGATCCGAACGGGTCTAATGAGCAGCCACAGCAACAGAGCAAAAGAGAGGACCAAAAAGAGTGCGGCAATTTTTGGCCAAAGAAGCAATGCCCCAAGGGCCGTTAGGTGTAGACCAAACTGCACCAGCGCCATCTTCTCGTCGATCATCTCTTTCATCGTGGGCATATCGAAAAATCCTCGGCTGCTGATATGAAACCAGCTAAGAAAGGGAATGATCTTATACAGCATCCCGATTATGATGGAGATAGCGAAGCCAAAGAGAAAAAGAGTCCCAAAACGCTCTGGATCGAAAAACCATAGCAACGGCAAGAAAAAGAGGCTCATAAGCCCCACGTACCAGTAGTAGAGGCTTACCTCCCAAATCTTTCGCTTCCTTTTTTGCAAAAGCTTGAGCATCCACGCTCCATAGAGCAGATAGCCAAAAAGGAGCGTGACAAAAAGAGCCAAAGCGATTTTTTGGGAAAGAAAAAGGCCCAAGGCGGTAGCAAGAAGTAGAGCGAAAGTTCCCCACACGAGCCACTTGCGAAACCCTTCGGAGGGCTCTGGCGTGACATAAAACATCGGCACCACCTGATAGCTCACTCCTACGATCAAAAGACCCACCCATCCAAAGGCCGCAAAGAGGGCGTGGATGAGCAGGAGGATATCAAAAGAGCTGCCAAGCGAGCCTTGGGCAAATCCCACGGCCATATGGCCCCCCAGGCCGGCGGCGATGAGAAGGCTAAAAAGAGAGAGCCTCATCGCCCACACTGTTGGTGTAGCCTTGGGGGCGTGGAAGAGTCGCCACAGCGTCACTGCTCCAAAACCCCAAAGAGCCAAGAGCAAAAGCGAAGCGGCTATGAAAAGCAGCGAAAAACTTTGGCCAAAAAAGGCGATGAAAAAAAGAGCGATCCCAAGAGCGAGTGGAATGAAGATGAGCTTGGAGAGTAGTGTTGGCTTGGGAAAGCGCACCCCCACCACCACCGGCAGCATCTGCTGCAAAGCTCCTATCATCACCTGAGCCATGAAGCCTATTGTAAAGAGGTGCAAAACTCCGATCTGCTGCGGCTGGCTCTGGGCAAAGAGCAGAGCCGCTCCACCCACGATCCCCCAAAGAGGTGCCGTAAGCAAAAAGAGCAAAGGCGCCTCGAAGGGGGGCGCTTGATCGAGACTAAGCCCCTTGAACATTGAGTAGCTCCTCTATTTTTGGGCGATCCTCGGTGTAGAAGTAGTAGATATGGTACTTGTCTTGCTCTTTTTTGACGATGGCATCCAGTCCCATGGGCTTGAGTCTGGAGAGTACCATCGTAGGCTCCAAGCGATGGATCTGGTGCAAGTAGCTCTCACCCGGTAGCACGCTTTGCAGTTCGCTGAGCACCATCTGCATGGGAGCCGGAGGCTCCAGCTCGCTGGTATCGACGACGATCTCTCTCATTGGATCTCTTTCATCTGTTGGAGTATCTTCTCTTTTTCAAGCGGCAGCTGTTCGGCCATGGTGTAGAGGATCTGCTCCTCTTTCATGTTGTGCTGCTGGGTCATGATCATGAAAGTCTCTCCAAATCCAAGAGCTTTTTGCTGGTTTTTGGCCTCGATCGCCTCGCCCATCTGATCCAGGATCGATCGGATCTGGGCGTGTTCCATCTTCATTACATGGATCGGCCCCTCGCCTCCGCCCAAAAACTCCTCCATCTTTGGAAAGAGCACCTCCTCTTCCATCGCGAAGTGGCGCAGCATCGCCTCTTTGAAAGGGACGAAAAGTTCCAAAGCCTTCTCGAAATCTCCCTGGCTTATCGCCTCTTCCACGGGAGCATAGAGGTTGTCGCACTCTCTGTGGTCTTGGGTCATAAAATCCTTGATCATTTATTCTCCTTTAGTCGTATCAACGCTATGGCGTTTTTTTCAAAAAGTATATCGAAATTTTGAAAATTTTTGAGCTTCGCTTTTTTGGTAAGCACCACATCGCCAGGCTTAGCGTCCCTTTTGGGAGTGATACGCTGAGCATAAAAGGCAAAACTTGGGGTGTTGATCCCATCCATCACGACGCTGAGGTTGTACTCCTTGGCAAAAAGGGCAGCCTCTTTGATAGGCTCCTCGGCGGCTTTGGCGTAGACCTTGGCCAAAAAGAGGTTGAGGCCAAGGAGGGTAAGAGCCGAGGCGAGCAGGATGGAGCGCTCTTTAGGTAGTCGCACCATCCAGATTCCAAGCAAGAAGGCCGTAATGAAAAAGAGCCAATAGTCCCATCCAAAATGCAAAGCCTCCACGATATGGTAGTCGTATCGTCCGGGGTGCATGGATGAGAGGATCACGGGCTGCAAAATGGGCAACAAAAGGGCGATCGTTATAAAAAAATAGTAGGGAACAAGCAGCCAAAAGGAGGATCGCATCTTCGGAAAATAGAGGGCCATCAAAAAAAACAGAGGCGTATAGCCGTAGATGATATAGTGGGGGAGTTTGGTATGCGAAAGAGAAAAAAAGATAAAAACAAATAAAAACCAAATAGCCAAATAGCGCCTAAGAGGGGTGTCGAACCACTCCTTGATGTGCTTAAGAGCGAACAAAAAGATGGAGGTGAAAGGGATGAGCCCCACAAGCAAGACGATCAGGTAGTAAAAAATAGGCCCCGTGTGTCCCTCCATGGCCGAGCCGAAGCGGCCGATGTTGTGCTTGAGAAAAAATCCTTGGATAAAAAGCTCCCCTTGGGCCAGGTATTCGGCTATGTACCAAGGAGCCGCGAGAGCTACAAAGATGGCGATGCCCACCGGATCGAATATCGATCTAAGCCAAAAGCGAAGATTTTTCATAAGATACAAAAAGCTTACCACGAATGGGATCATGATGGCTACCGGCCCTTTGGTGAGGGTGCCAAGGGCGATGGCGGCGAAGGTGGCGTAGAGGTAACGCTTTTGTTGGCTTTGAGTGTAGGCATAGAAGCAAAACATACTAAGAGCGATGAAAAGATTGAGCAGTGCATCGGCGATGGCGGCTTTGGCGATGATGGAGATCTGCAAGGAGCCCACCATGAAAAGGGTGGCCCAAAAGGCGGTTGCTTCATCAAAAAAACGCTTACCAAAACGATAGATGGCCCACGCCCACAAGGTAGCGGCCACAGCGCTTGGTAGACGCATGGCAAATTCATTGAGCCCAAAGATCGAGGCGCTGAGGGCTTGGAGCCAGTAGATTAGGATCGGTTTATCAAAGCGCAAAGCGCCGTTGAGGTAGGTGGTGATGAAATCACCTGAGGCCAGCATCTCCCTCGTCGCTTCGCTAAAGGCTCCTTCATCCAAGTTGAAAAGTGGATAGTAGCCAAGAGTGAGGTAGAAGCTAAGGAAGATATAGATCCAAAGCAGTGCTTTATTCAACGCCCATCCTTTTGTGCAGATACCACGCCACCGCCGATCCGATAAAGGCCGCTACTACCACGTCGCTTGGGTAGTGCTTGCAAAGAGCTATACGGCTAAGCCCCACCAAAGCGGCCATGATCCAAAAGAGCAGCCGATATCTTGGAAAAATGTACCCAAGAGCTACGCCAGCTGCGAATGCCGTGGTGGTGTGGCCAGATGGCATCGACCAAAAGGAGGCTTTGAACTCCAGCCACTGGGGCTGCCACAGATGGTGCTCGAAAAAGATCTTGGGTCTGGGACGGCCGATGAGGATCTTGAGTAGCGTGGTGAGGATACCGGAGAGCAGTACGCTCAAAAAAAGATAAAGCCCCTTTTTTGCCCAAAGAGGCTTGCGACTTCGATAGTAGAGATAGGCCCCAAGTCCAGCGAGGAGATAGGGAGCCGCGTTGCCAAGATGGGTGATGAGTTTGAATAGAGCGATCTTGTGGTGACAAAAAAAGCTCGCCACATCAAGATCGACAAAAAAGAGCGCCAGTACCACAAGGGGTAGAAGCAGTAGCCATCTCATATAATCTCCTTGAGTTTTTGTACCACGAGCTGTGGGGTGAGCTCTTTCATGCATTTGTGGTGTTTGAGGGGGCAGGTGCGCTTCATACAAGGAGCGCACTCCATATCGATGCGCACGATCTGCGCTTTTTGGCTAAAGGGCGAGGTTTTGGTCGCGTTGGTGGGGCCAAAGAGAGCTATGGTGGGTACATCGTAAGCCGCCGCTACGTGCATGGGGCCACTGTCGTTGGTCAAAAAGGCATGGAGTCCCGCGATATGGCTGATCAGCTGAGGGATAGTGGTCTTGCCCGCCAGATTGTTGACACCAAAGGATACTTTCTCCTCGATCGCTTTGGCGATCGCCTCTTCGCCGGGGCCGCCGAAAATGATATAGTCGTACTTTGGCCCCAGCTCCTCGATTACCTGAGCGAAATACTCGGGATACCACCGCTTGGCATCACCATAGGTGGCGCCAGGGTTGATCCCGATGGTGGGTTTGGCGTACGTGGTGGGGGGATAGTAGAGCTTAACCTGACCAAAGGGGAGTGTTTGGCCAAAAGCGGTCTCTACGAATTGATGATACATCTGCACTTGATGGCCACCAAAGCGCTTTTTGTCGTACCAAAAGCCTCTTTTGCCAACGAGCCTTACCAGCAGCTTGGAAAAGATATGGCTACGAAAGGAGATGGTAAGGTCCGCTCGGCCTATTTTTTTGGCCAAAGCGAGGGTGGAGAGGGGGCGATATTTTTTGGTATCGACGAAAACTTCGCTTACTTTCGGAAAGTTTTGGACCGCCTGAGTGGCTACTGGTGAGCCCACCAGCACCACCTCCTCGGCCTTTTGGCAGATATGCTCCAGTGCCTCTGTGGCCATCACCGTATCACCCAGCCATGTGGGCAGCTCTACCATCACTTTCACTTTATCTCCTTGTAGTATAGACAAAACTCTTTGTGGCTATGCAGATAGGGTAGGCAGATTTTGGCGTATCCCGCTTTTGGCTTGGAGGATATTTGGTAGCGTTTGCCGTTTGGATCGAGGTAGAGGGCGAAGTTGCCCCTAAGTACCAGATTGGAGCTTTGGATCTTTTGGGGCTTGAGGATTTGGGCGAGTTGCTGGATTGGCAGATTGGAGTTGGTGGGGCGAGGTGGGAAGAAGATGCGCACAATGAAAAAGAGCAGCATCCCTACCAAAAGGGCGTAGCCGAGGATTTGTAGCTTGGGCAGATAGCGCTCCTCGTAGGTGGAGGCCAAAAGTGCTGGCAATGGAGTAAAAAAGGGCAAGAGCCAGCGCTCCTTGAAACTATCGGCCAATCCCAATATCACCAGCAGCACCAAAAGAGCCAGCACGATCCCCTCCATCGTTAGCAGTCGTCGCTCCAGTCTGTTTGGCCAAGATCGCACCACGAAGATCCAGGCGATCCACAAAGGAGTCAAAAAGAGCACAATGCTTTTAAGGAGTTCTATCAAGCCATTTTTATGGTGAATCGTTTTGGCCAAAGTGGCGTGGGTCACCTCTTGCCAATGCTGCGCTACCCATAAAAGATGGGGAGTGCCAAGGAACAAAAAAGTGAGGAAGCTCAGCAGCAGATACGCTACTTTGAAGCGGGCTCGAAGCTCGTTGTCCGCGAGCCACAAAAGCAAAAAGGCAAAAATCAGCAAAACAAAAGAGTATTTGGCCAAAAATCCAGCGGCACTGACGGCTCCAAGCAGGAGAGCCAGTCGATAGGAGGGTTTTTTGTAGATTTTGGCCACGATCCAAAAGAAAAGCACTCCACAAAGAGTAGCCAGGACCGAGTGGGTGAGCATCAGCTCGCTTTGCCACAGCAGCTGGGGCAGCAAGAGACTAAGAAAAAGAGCCATCAAAGCTTTGCTCTGGCTGGCGCCGAGCTCCTTGGCCAAAGCGTAGATAGCAAGATAGATGCCAAAAAGCAAAAGATGCTTTAAAAACACGATAGCGGCTTTTGAGTGGCCAAAAAGCTCGAAAAACAGCCACTGCAGCCAGTTGTAGAGTGGTGGCTGGGCGTTGGAGTAGCCAAGAGCGAGGTGTGTGGAGATGAGTGCCTGCTCGGCGTCGTCATACTCCAGTGAGCCAAAGAGCTTGATGAAGCCAAGGAGCACAAAATAGCCGGCCAGGATCCAAAAAACTTTAGAAACTCTCGTAGACATGGCGTAGCCTCTTTTTGAAATGCTCGTAGGTGAAATGTTGTGTGGCCGTTTGGTAGTTTTTCTCTCCCAAAGAGCGGCGAAGATCTTCATCCTCTACGAGTCGATGAAGCAAAGAAGCGAACTCCTCTTCTTTTTTGGCCAATAAAAGATTGTTATCGATACTCAGATCGGCGATGCCTCCCACATCCATACTCACCACCGGCTTGGCACAGAGCATCGCTTGCATGATGGACTGGGGGACTCCCTCTTTTTTGGAGGGGCAGGCGTAGATGTCGATGGCATTGAGGAAGGCTTTGGGATCAACATAACCGATAAATCTGATATTCTCATGCCCTTTGATCAGCTCGCTAATTTGGCCAAAATACTCCTCGTCGTTGCTCACGCCAGCGATCAGCAGCATAGCTTCGCTATCCTTGAGAGCTTCGATCAGCAGATGGGGGCGTTTGTCACGCTTAAGACCAGTCAGCGCCCCTACCACTACCCCTTGGAGTCCATATTTTTGTCGAAACTCTTGGCGTAAAGCGGTATCTGGACGAAACTCCTTTGCATCTGGATAGGAGGGGAGGGAGTAGATGGGTTTGGTGACTCCGTAGGTTTGGAGCTCCTTTTTGATCTTGGAGCCGGTGGTGATGATGGCGTCGGGCAGATGGTAAAGCAGTCCCGGCTTTTTGGTCAGATCCATATGGCGGGTGCGCACCAGCTTGGTGCCGGTGAGCTTGGCGGCGTAGGCTGCGGGGTAGCTATCTTTGGAGCTGTGGGAGTGGATCACGTCGATATTTCGCTTCTTGACAAGACGTACAAGACGCCACGCAGAGGCGATATCCAAAGCACCTTTGAACTCCATTGGAATCACTTCAATCCCCTCTTTTTTGGCCGCTTTGGCTATCCACGACTCTGTGGAAGTCGCCAGCATCGGCTCCCAGCCAAAGGATTTGATGGCCAGCAGCTCTTGCAAGACCCGTTTGGCCTGGCCGCCAATGCTACGCATCCACTCAGTGTGCAAGATTTTCATCCAAGATCCTTTGATAGATTCGCTCTATTGTAGGTGTCAGCCGTTCGATTTTGTACTTTGAAGCACGCCTTTTGGCCTCCTGACCCAATCTTTTGGCCAAAGAGGGGTCGTGACGCAATTTTTTGATAGCCTCCACGATTTGCTTGGGCGTATGAGCAAACAAAGCACAGCTTTCATCCACCAGATCTACGATCCCGCCAACGGGTCTGGTGATGATCGGTCTGCCTGCAGCCATCGCGTCAAGTAAGATCGATCCAAGACCTTCGGTGCGGGAGGGGAAGAGGAAGATATCGGCTATGGCAAGATAGTCGGCTATGTTGGAGCGAAACCCCTCGAAGATCACGTTGGATGGGGCTTTTGATTTGAGCATCGCTTCATCCGGCCCAGTGCCTACGAGCACGAAGGTGACATCCGGCATCTCTTTGGCCGCTTGGAGGATATCGAGCTGCCCTTTGTCGCTCTCTTTGAGTGCGGCGATATTGAGTACCACGAAGCGATCCTTGAAGCGCTCTTTGAGCCTGGTAAGCTCGGGAGTGGTGCAAAGGGGTGTCAGAGCCGAAGGGACGATATGGATATTTTTGGCCTTCGTCTGGTGCCGTACTTGTTCGGCCACGGCGTTAGATATTGCGATGATGGCGGCGGCTTTGGCGTAGATTGCCTGGGTGAAGGGATTTTGTTTGATGTCAAAAAGCACCCGACGAGTTACTACATAGGGGGTGCCATAGAGCAGATGGGCCAAAAACGCCAACTGCGCCCCCTTGGCCTCATGGGCATGGATGAGATGGCAGGACTTGAGGCTTGGCAAATGAAGCCAAAAGGGTTTGGAGATCTCTTGGACTTTAGCCTTTTGGATATGGGCTTTGAGGGGGCTGCCTCGTCGTAGGATCGCTTTTTGCTCCATAGAAAGAGCGTTGATGAGCAAGGCGGTCTGGCGCTCCCCTCCTCGAAAGCTTTTGGCCAGATTGATATGGCAGATCATTTTTTGTAGTACCCGTCGATATATTTGAAAAAGACCCCGTTGAACTCTCCCACGGCGATGACGAGGCCAGCACCTCCGTCCAAGAACCCCCCTTTGAGCACGTAGCTGCGAAAAAAGGCCCAAACGCCTCGCCAAAAGGCGAGAGCCGGGTGCAACGCTTTTGGCTTTTGGCGTTGGAGCTTGGAGTATCTGGCCGCTTTGAGCAAAAAGTCTTGTACCTCGTCTACGGCGTAGTGAAGGAGGTGGCCAGGGATTTTTTGTATATCCTCACCGATGATGCTCTCGTGGACCTGGGCGTCACTGAAGCGAGTAAAGGAGCGGTTGTAGAGCCGCTTGACCCAATCACTCCCCCAGCTGCCATGACGGATAGGGCGGCCAAGGAAGAGATTTTGGCGGCGGATGGCGTAGACTTTTTGTGATTGAAGCGAGAGAGTTTGGAGGGTTGTAAGAAGCTCGGGCGTCACCACTTCGTCGCTGTCGATAGAAAAAATCCAATCATTCGAGGCCAAGGAGGCGGCTTCGTTTTTGGTGGGACCAAAGCCTATGAAAGGGCCTTGATGGATGGTGACGTTTGGAAATTTTTGGGCGATTTTAAGAGTTTGATCTTGCGAGCCCGTATCGTATACGATCACCTCTTTGAAATCTCTTAGACTCTCCAAGGACTCTTGTAGATGAGCCTCGGCGTCTTTGGTGATCATCACCGCGCTAATATGCTCAATCATATTGAATCGCCTTTTTCCACCGCTTGTGGAGCCAAAACCACTCTTGGGGCCTGTTTTGAACCATTTTGGCCAAAACGTCGGCTTGGGCCTGGGTGAGTTGCCGGATATCGCTCTTTTCGTCGCTTGTGCGTAGTGGCTGGATCGGCTGGTGGAAGTGGATAGTGTAGTGGCGGTGATCTTCGGTGGTGATGAAGATGGGGATGATGGGCGCCTCGTAGCGGCGGCTCAGTAGCGAGAGCACTGGCGTGTGCATAGCGGGCAGTCCCAAAAACTCCACCTCTATCCCTTCTCGATCGGTGGTGTGCTGATCTACGAGTATTCCGATAGCTCGCCCTTTGGAGATGGCGTGAAAGATCTTTCGCATAGCCCGTCGCTTCTTTATCAGCTCTATATCGAACTGCTCTCTGTTGGCTCTGAGGATCTCGTCCATCGCCTTGCTTGGTAGGGGCTTGCCCACCACGCTGATGGGTAGATCGAACTTTGCCGCCAGTGCCAGGGGGATCAGCTCCCAATTGCCGTAGTGCGATCCCATAAAAAGGATAGGCTTGCCGCTTTGTAGCGCTTTGTGGAGTATCTCTTCACCCTTGAAATCGACTTTGGCCAAAATCGCCTCTTTGGTGGTGTTTTGGTTGAGGACGAAATCTTTGAGCAAAAAAGCGAGATTGTGGTAAACCTGTTTGGTGAGTCTTTTGGCCTCTTTTTTTGGAAGCTTCAAGGTGGCTTGGATATTGCTCATCGCCACTTTTTTGTGCTTGCTATCGAGCAGGTAGGCCAAAGAGGCGAGAGCCTTGGTGATCGCCTCTTGGATAGGAAGGGGTGTTTTTTTGACAAGTGTGGCGAAGGCTCCAAAGAGAGCTACATAGAGGCGATCTTTATACTCCATAAAAGCTTCGGTACCACTCGATAAATTTTTTTACTCCCTCCTCGATAGGAGTGGAGGGGGTGTAGCCAAAGTCTCGCTCCAGTGCGCTGGTATCGGCCCAGGTGGCCGGTACGTCCCCCGGCTGCAAGGGAAGGAGATTTTTCTTGGCCTCTTTACCAAGGGCCTTTTCGATTGCTTCGATGAAATCCATCAGCTCCACAGGCGAGCCGTTGCCGATGTTGTAGACTCTATAGGGAGCTTTGGAACTGGCGGGATTTGGTCTGCGCCCGCTCCAGCATGGATCGGAGGTAGGTGGATGGTCGATCACTCGCACCACTCCCTCGACGATGTCGTCGATATAGGTGAAGTCTCGCTTCATCTTGCCGTAATTGAACACGTCGATGGGTCGATCCTCGAGGATCGCTTTGGTAAATAAAAAGAGCGCCATATCGGGCCGCCCCCAAGGGCCGTAGACGGTAAAGAAGCGAAGTCCCGTAGTGGGCAGGTCGTAAAGATGAGAGTAGGTGTGGGCCATCAGTTCGTTGGACTTTTTGCTGGCGGCGTAGAGGCTGACCGGATGGTCCACGTTGTCCTCCACCCCAAAGGGCATCCGCTCGTTGAGCCCATAGACACTGGAGCTGCTGGCGTAGGATAGATGCTCGACTCCGTGATGGCGGCAGGCTTCGAGGATATTGAGAAAGCCTACGATGTTGCTCTGGATATAGGCGTCTGGGTTGGTCAAAGAGTAGCGTACCCCCGCTTGGGCCGCCAGATTGCACACACGCTGGGGCTCTTCGGCCTCGAATATCTTAAAAAGAGCCTCTTTATCTTCGAGATTTACTCGGTAGAAGGTGTGCTTGGGATATTTTTGGCTCACATATTTTTGGCCAAACTCGAAATCCTCCTTTTCGAATCCAAGCTCCTTGAGGCGACCAAACTTCACTTTGGGATCATAGTAGTCGTTGATATTGTCGATCCCTATCACCTCGTCGCCTCGCTTCAAAAGCCGCTTGGCCAAGGCATAGCCTATAAATCCCGCCGTCCCTGTTATGAGTATCTTCATCTACGCTCCAATAACTTCTTTGCTTGTGCAATTATATCATCTGGCAAAATCTCTTTGATGCACGCATCCCTCTTGTCCCATCGACAAGGATCAACCTCTTTGGCGGCAATCGCTTTGTTGATTGGCGTTTGGACCATGAGATTTGGGGTGGTGTAGCCAAAGAGGATCAACGAGGGGCGATTGAGGGCCCAGGCCAGATGGGAGGGCCCCGTATCTCCACCGATGAGCAGGTCTGTTTTGGAGATGAGGTAGATGAGCTCATCGAGACTCAGCTTTGGCAGTACTGTAGCGCCGCTTTGCTGAGCGATCTGGTGGGCTATCTCTTTTTCTTTTGCGTTTCCCCAGCTGATCAGCACTTGCCCCTCCAAAGCTTTTGCCACTTGGGCGAATTGTTTTGGCGGATAGTTTTTGTTAGGTTGGGAGGAGGAGGGGACAAGCAAGATGGTGGGCTCGCCCAGCAGGCGATCGAGATGAGGGTATCTCTTTTGTGGGACGAAGCAGGGCTCTTTGGCCAAGATCTCTTCGTGACTGTAGGAAAATCCCAAGGCTTTGGAGACTGGGATGAGGCTGCGATCGGCCACGTTGGCTTCGCAAGGCACCACTACCGGATCGGTGTAAAACCAAGCGGCCGGCCACTCCCTCGCACATCCTATCTGCGGGCCCACCCGCCTTTTGGCCAAAAAGAGGCCAAGCAGTGCCGATTTGATGAGACCTTGCAGATCGATGGCCAGGTCTACCTTTGGCAAGGAGCCGATAAGCTGTCTTACTTGGGTCAGTGAGGGATTTTTTTTGAGTTTTTTCAAAGCGACGGGATGGACGTGGTCGAGATGTGGACTGGTTTGTAGCAGTGGGGCGAAACTCTCCTCGCATATCCAGTGGAGCTTGGCATGAGAGTAGTGCTTTTTGATAAATTGCAAAACGATGGAGGAGTGGACGATATCTCCCAATGCACTCAAGCGCACCAGTGCGATTTTCAAACCGGCCCTTTTTTTAGTATAATTGTAGCAAAAAA